>JBGPBG010000026.1:0-8179 GCA_041481105.1 Candidatus Aenigmatarchaeota archaeon | reverse complement strand
TGCGAAGGAAGAAAGAGATGCTTATAGCGCAGGAGGTCCTGAGGAACTACAGGCAGAGGGCAAGGGAGCTTATCGCGGAGAAGGACAAGGAGAAGGAAAGGATTCTGATAGAGAAGATGGCAAAGATAGGCCTGCTCATCAAGAAGGAGAGCACGCTGGATGACATCCTCGCCCTCAGCATCACCAACCTGCTTGACAGGAGGCTGCAGACGCTCGTTTTCAGGAAGGCCATCGCAAAAACGCCCATGCAGGCAAGGCAGCTCATAGTCCATGGTCATGTTTCTGTCGCGGGAAGGAGGACAACTTTCCCGTCTTACATGGTTCCAGTAGAAGAGGAGAGGAAAATCACCCTGCGCATGCCTGAGAAAAAGGCCAGGGTGCAACCAGTTGAAGAGGAGACTGAAGGTGTCAAGAGACACCTTCCATCTAAAGAGTGATGATTATGGTGGAGGAAAATCCAAAAGCGGAAGTAGAAACCCAGCCTGAAGCGCCGGCGCCAGTCCAAGTAAGGCAGGATCCTGGCCGGCAGTTCCAGCCGAGGGCGAAATGGGGAGTAGCCCATATCTACTCCTCGGTAAACAACACGATAATCCACATAACGGACATAACGGGGGCGGAGACCATTGCAAGGTGTTCGGGCGGCATGGTCACGAAAAGGGACAAGGACAAGGGCTCTGCCTTCCCTGCAATGCAGGCCGCGAGGAAGGCCGCGGGAGACGCGCTCGCGAAGGGGATAACGGGAGTGCACCTTAAGATACGCGCGCCTGGAGGGCACAAGAAAAGGATGCCCGGACAAGGTGCGCAGCCCGCGATAAGGGCTCTTGTAAGAGCCGGCCTGAGGATAGGGAAGATAGAGGATGTGACTCCTGTCCCGCACGATACAACGAGGAAGCCCGGCGGGAAGAGAGGGCGCAGAGTTTAGAACAGTCCGAAAGAAGTTGCTCGCAGCAACTTCAAACAAAATTATTTGATATGATACTAGCGTGATATTATGGGAAAGGGACACAAGCCTGTTGCTGGATCAAGGGGATTCTGGCCGAAAAAGAGGGCTGCAAGGATTTATGGCAGCATTACCTCTCACGCGCCCTCGAAAGAGGCTGTTCCCCTGGATTTTGCCGGATACAAGGCAGGCATGACAAGTGTTGTGCTTCTTGACGGCAGAAAGGCTTCTGTCACACATGGCCAGGAGATCGTGAAGCCTGTCACTGTTATTGACTGCCCGTCGCTTGCAGTCGCTGGAGCAAGGGTTTACAAAAATTCCCCGTATGGCATGAAGGCTTTCACTGACGTTTGGGCTGAAAAATTCTCAAAGGACCTGGCAAGGAAGACCTTCCTGCCGGAAAAATCCGAAACCAAGAAAAGGATTGAGGATGTTGAAAAGAATCTCGATACAATAGCTGATGTCCGCCTTCTGGTCCACACAAAACCCAAGGAGTCAGGAATCGGGAAGAAGACACCCGAGCTGTTCGAGATATGCCTTGGGGGACTTCCAAAGGAGAAATGGAATTACGCGAAGCAGAAGATTGGAGGGGAGATAAAGGCTGAAGAGATTTTCAAGGAAGGCGACTGGATTGACGTGAAGGCCGTCTCGAAGGGAAAAGGCTACCAGGGGCCTGTAAAAAGGTTCGGCGTGAAGGTACGCGGCAGGAAGCACACCAAGAAGAGGCGTCACATCGGAAACATCGGCCCCAGGAACGTCGCCCATGTCCTTGCTGGGAAAATTGCAATGGCAGGACAGCTGGGCTTCCAGACCCGCACCGAGTACAACAAACGCATCCTCAAGATAGGGACTGACGGGAAGGCCAACCCGAAAGGCGGGTGGATAGACTATGGCCTTGTTTCAGGCCACTACCTGCTTGTGGAGGGCTCTGTACCAGGACCTAAAAAAAGATTGATAATGCTCAGGAAAGGAATTCGGGCCCCTGACAGGAAGGAGCCTGTGGAGCTCAGGCAGGTCATTCTGGAGAGCCAGCAAGGTGTATAGGTTCTGAGATAAAGTGATTGAGAAATCGGTTCTCATTTTATAAGTGGCTTCCACTGCACGATTTTTACAGGTGAGCTACTGGCTCTCGTAGAATATGAAATCCACGAAGAATGTCGAGACAATAACCACCACAAAGAGCGCTATTATCAGCAGTATAGGAATCGCAGGATTCACCCTGTAGGCAAAGGAATAATAAATTGCTGCCAGGAAAATCGCGATTATCAGGAAAATAACTCCCAGTACTATGGCCTTCTCCCTGGGAGGATGCACTCTCTCCCTTAAGTGCTTCTTGCGCTCCTCCTTGGTCATGGACATGATAATAATTGGCTGGGAAAACTAATATGCCTTATTTGGCTGGTAAAGGCCTCTTTTTTCTATTTCCGTAAAAGATTTTTTCAAATTCATACCAGCCATAATTCTTTCCTATTTCAAGATTCTGCTCTTTTGCCTTTTTGGCAAATATGTTAATCAGTTCTTGCTCACTATATGATTTCCCTATTTCGATTCCCAGAATTCTGGCAGCTTTACGGTCAAATTTTCGGGTAACTGGTCCCTTGCAAAAATTGATTACAGGATATTGAAACTCACACAGCTCACAACCATCATCGTTCGTACTAGTTACAAAAATTGGATATATTATAGGAAAGTCTCCTTTTTCGATTCTAAAAGCTCTTGGCAGTTCTCCTGTTCTTATGTAATCCAGATATAAATCCGATACTACATGGTGCGCCCGGTAATTTCTTAATTCCTTTATCATGATTGCTATAAGAAATGAAACAATAAGAATCTAAACTTCCATTGTGGTTTTTGCGTCTGTTTTCTTTGCAGCTTTCCTGATTGGAGGCAGGTTCTCGCTGCGAAGATGTGTTGCCGCCTTTGTTTTGGGAGCAGCCTTCTTTGCCTCCGCAAGATGCTGCTTGGATGGGACTACCTTGGGCTTTTTGTAAACATTGAGCTTTCCCGCTGCCTTTGCTTCCAAGAACTTCTTTTCCGTCGTGTTGAATCCGTGCACGCAGCACAATCGCCACGGGCGACGGCCCTTGTTCCTGACCTCCACAATCCCAAGGCCGCAGAAGCATTTCTTGTCTATCACGTGGATGAAGCCCATCTGGGGGACTGGATATGCTTCCTTGCATTTTGGGTAGTTTGTACAGCCTACGAACCTCTTGCCGGATTTCTTGGAATGGATTATGTGCAATTCCCCTCCACATTTGCACTTTCCCACTGTGTGCTCTTCCTTCTCAAAATCCTTAACGGCAGAAAGTATGTGCTTGCCTATATCCTTCTCATGTTCCTTGAAATCCGCGAGTATGCGCTCAAGCTCTTTCTCTGCTTTATTGATTATCTCCTCTCTCTTCTTCTTTCCTTCTTCTATCTGGTCCATTTCATGCTCGAACTTCTTTGTCAGGTCAACTGAGATTATCTCAGGGCAGTGCTTCTCCAATGCGTTAACAACTGCCTCACCCAGTTCCGTGACCACTATAGAAGGGTCTTTTATGTAGCTCCTGTCATAAAGGGTCTGCAGGATCTGCGCACGCGTGGCCTTGGTTCCCAGCCCGAGCGTCTCCATCTCCTTGAGTATGGAGGCCTGCGTGTACCTGCTTGGGGGTTCTGTCAGCTTGTCCAGCATCTCCATCCTCTTGATGTCCACCTTCTCTCCTTTTGCAAGGTCCGGAAGAATCTGTTCCTTCGCGCGGGAGTAGGGTTTGTACAGTTCCATCCACCCAGGTTTAACAGTGGTTATTCCGTGGGAGACAAACTGGTCCTTGTCTATCCTTATGACCACCCTCACCTGCTCCCTGACGGCAGGGTCCCCGAAAACTGCAAAGAACCTCTTCACGATAAAGTCATATATTTTTTTCTGGTACTGGCTCAGCTTCTTCGGCTTGTGGCCTGTCGGGAAGATGGAGGGGTGGGCGGAATCCTCTTTCGGGCCCTCGTTCGGTCTAAGGTTCGGCTTGGAAAGGACCTTCCTCGCGAAATCCGAATATTCGGGATTCTCAGCAAGCTTCCCTAGAATGGACTTCCAGCCGATTTTCGCGGGAAGCTTCTGGCTTGAGGTCCTTGGATAGCTTATGAGGGCATGCTCGTAAAGGCCCTGCGCAATATCAAGAGTTTGCTTGGGTGAATATCCGAAAAGGTTGTAGCTCTCCCTCTGGAGCGTTGTCAGGTCAAAGGGAAATGGAGGATTTTCCTTCCGCAGTTTTTTCTCCACATCCTCTATCACGCCATCCTTCCCCTTGCACCTGTGAAGAACCACTTCGGCCTCGTCCTTCTTCCAGAACTTGTCCTTTATGTGCGAGGCTGTTATATCCTTTCCTTCTATATTTCCGTCCAGCTCTATCTCCCAGTAAGGCGTGGTCTTGAAGGCCTTTATCTCCTTCTGTCTCTGCTCCAGAATGCTGAGTGTTGGTCCCTGTACCCTTCCTGTGGAGAGAGTCCAGTAGCCTCCAGAGTGCTCAAGCGCGAGAGTTAGCGCGCGGGAAAGATTTATCCCGAAGTACCAGTCCAGCTGATGGCGGGCAAGGCCTGCCTCTATCTGCGGGAAATCCAGGTGTGGTGAAGCGTGTTCATACGCTTCCACGATGTCTGAATCCGTAAGGGTGGAAAACTTCATTCGCTTGCCGTCCTTGGCATTGCATATGAACCTGATTATGTTCCATGCGATAACGCTGCCCTCTATATCAAAGTCGCATGCGGAAATGAACTCAGTTGCATGCTTGGTAAGGTCATGTATGTTCTGGTAGTATTTCTTTGCCCATGTGTTGTTCTTCTCCGTGAACGTGGGCTTCCATTCCACTGAAAAAATCGGGTAGGTCCAGTGCCTGTTCGCGCTCTGCTCATTCAGAACGAACAAGTGTCCTACTGCAGGAGCGACAACTATCTCCTTCCCTTTCCTCCTGAACTTGTAGTAGTCTGCCCCGTATCTCGAGAGCTTTTGGACATCGCCCTCGGCAAGGGCATGCGCTATGCGGTCTGCTGCATTCGGTTTTTCGGTTATTATAAGGGTGTAGCTCATAAACATTAATGCGGGAGTGCTGTTTAAATAAGTTTTGAATCGCGACCGGATATATTTAAATACAGCTTACAAACAAAACAAACAGTGATATCATGTCCCAGAAAGATAAGATACAGATGCCACAGTCCACGGCAGGGCTGGTCAGGTATTTCGAGGAATCGAAAGAGGCGATAAAGCTCAAGCCCGAGCATGTGGTCGTGGTCTGCGTCATGATTATTGCGATAGAGATAGCTTTCAAGTTCATTTTCTGATTCTGTTTTTTAATCACAACTCTAAAATTTCTCTAGTGATAGTATGAAAATTAATTTAGGTCCGGCTGGAAGCCCGGCTGCTTCCACTTTTGAAGGTATAGCCAAAGTTAAGGAATTAGGCTTACAAAGTATGGAAGTTCAGTTTTCGCATGGCATCAAAATGAGTATCGACTTAGCTAAGAAATGTGGAATTGAAGCAAAAAAACTTGGAATTGAACTCAGTATCCATGCGCCGTATTTCATTAATCTCGCCTCCGAGGACAAGAAGAAACAGCAGGAAAGCAAGATGCGCATTTTAGACTCATGCGAACGCGGGCACTACCTTGGGGCTAGGGAGATCGTCTTCCACCCCTCATATTTCGGAAAGGCAGATAAAGAGAAAGTCTTCCAAATCACAAAAGCGCATATTCTGGACATGATGGAGACCATCCTGAAGAATGGATGGAACGTCACGCTATCGCCAGAAACCACGGGCAAGCACTCTGCCCTCGGGAGCTTGGATGAAACAATCCGGCTCGTGAAAGAGACAGGCTGCAGCTTCAATCTGGATTTCGCGCATTTGTATGCAAGGAACTATGGGAAAATAAATTACACAGAGGTTCTTGACAAGGTGCAGTCCCTCAGGAGCAAACACATCCAGTGCCATTTCTCGAACATAAGCTATACCAGCAAGGGAGAGAGGAACCATGAGATTCTTGATCACCATCCTCCGTTCGAGCCGCTCGCGAAGGAGATTCTAGAGAGAAAGCTTAATATTACAATAATAAGCGAGAGCCCTGTCACTTGGAGGGACTCGCTGAAGATGAAGGGGATTTTCGAGAGGCTGGGGTACAACTTCCCTTGATTGTCGTATTCCCACCACTGCATTTAAAAGAGCCCACATCCAATTTCTTATAACAAGTGATTCGATGATAGAAATCCGTTTTCATGGAAGGGGTGGGCAGGGAGCTGTGACTGCTGCCTCCATTCTTGCAAGGGCTGCCGGATTTGATGACAAGTATGCACAGGGCTTTCCTGCATTCGGAGTGGAGAGGAGGGGCGCTCCTGTGAAGGCTTTTTGCAGGATTTCCGAAAAGCAGATAAACACACGCTCTCAGATTTACAGCCCGGATTACGTGATTGTGCTTGACCAGTCCCTCATGCACCTGCCTGAGATAACTGACGGACTCAAACCTGAGTCTGCAATAATTGTGAATGGCAAACAAGAGGGGAAAACCACGCTAAAGCAGAAGGTTCATTTTTATGACGCCACTAGCCTTGCGCTCAAGATTCTCGGGAAGGATATCGTGAATACAGCCATGCTTGGGGTTTTTGCAAAGAAAACAAAGCTTGTGACTTTGGATTCCATTCTCAAGGCAGTCGGAGAGAATTTTTCCGGGAAGATTCTGGAGCTGAACATCCAGCTTGTGAAGGAGGCCTATCAGGGGAGCTGATAACATGGCATTAAGCAAAGGCGGTGTTGTAAGGGAAGCGGGCTCGACTGCAAAGAACAAGACAGGAACCTGGAGGACATTCCGTCCGATAGTTACGGACAAGTGCATAGGCTGCGGCACATGCGTCTTGTACTGCCCGGAAGGCGCAATTACATTAAAGGATGTCAAAGGCAAGAAAAGGGCTGTTATAGATTATGATATTTGTAAAGGGTGCCTCATCTGCATAGAGGTGTGCCCGCAAAAGGCAATAACTTCGGAGAAGGAAAGGTAATCGCCATGCAATATTTTATCGCTTACGTAACAACCAAAAATATTGCAGAGGCGAAAAAGATTGGAGAGACAATCGTGAGAGAGAGGCTGGCTGGCTGCGCGAACATAATCCCTGCCATCGAGTCTGTATACTGGTGGAAAGGCAAAATCGAAAGGGGGAAGGAAAGCGTGCTCCTCCTTAAAACCAAAAAGTCCCTTGCAGGCAAGCTCATAAAAAGGGTAAAAGAATTGCATAGTTATGAAGTTCCGTGCGTGGATATAATTCCTGTAACAGGCGGAAACAAGGATTACTTCAAATGGATTGAGGAGAGCATATGAAGAACATAGTTGAGGGTTCTATGGCTGTCGCGGAAGCCGTGAAACTGTGCGAGCCGGGGGTTATAGCTGTCTATCCGATAACGCCCCAGACACATATCGCCGAGGACCTCACGCAGATTGTTGCCAACGGGGAGCTTGATGCGGAAGTGATAAACGTGGAGTCAGAGCACTCCGCAATGGCTGCATCCATAGGGGCGGTGGCGACTGGCGTGAGGGCCTATACCTGCACATCCTCCCAGGGCCTGGCTTTCATGCATGAATTGCTTTTTGTGGCTTCCGGGATGAGATTGCCCGTGGTCATGACAGTTGTGAATCGCTCTTTATCCGCTCCCCTGAACATCTGGAATGACCAGCAGGACTCCATGGCCGAAAGGGATTCCGGATGGGTCCAGCTTTATGTGGAGAACGCGCAGGAAGCCTTTGACACGCAAATCCAGGCATTCAAGATCGCTGAGCAGACTTCAGTCCCTGTGATGGTGTGCATGGATGGGTTCGTGATTTCTCACACCTTCGAGAACGTGAGCTATCTTGACAGGAAGCTCGTGAAGAAGTTCCTTCCCTCTTTCAGGCCGGATGTGAGCCTGAACCCTTCAAAGCCCGTCTCCATGGGGACTCTAGCCACGCCGGAATATTTCATGCAGTTCAGAAAGGAGCAGAATGAGGCTGTCCTTGCGACAAGGGATGTGATAAAATCCGTGCACAGGGAGTATGCCGCTCTCTCGAAAAGGAGCTATGGTAACGGCCTGATAGAGAAAGTCGCCCTCGACGGAAAGAAGTTCGCGCTCATAACAATAGGTTCTGTAACAGGGACTGCCAGGGATTGCCTTCCAAGCGATTTCGGGATAATAAAGGTAAAGGCCATGAGGCCTTTCCCTACAGAGGATATAATAACCGCATGCAAGGG
>JBGPBG010000025.1:0-8202 GCA_041481105.1 Candidatus Aenigmatarchaeota archaeon | reverse complement strand
GAGCTTTCCGGAAAGATAAAGAGAGAGGTTCTTGATTCCAAGCCTCCTACAGGCCTCACCCTGAAGGAGTATTTCATAAAGACCCTTTATGAAGAGATGGTTATTTTTCTCGGCCAGGAGAAAGGGGAGATGCACCTGAAGCCGCAGAAAGTACTTCTTGCGGGTCTGTTCGGCTCCGGGAAAACCACAACAGCAGGGAAGCTCGGAAGGTGGTTCAAGGTCCGCGGGATGAGCGTGGGCCTTGTGGCATGCGACACGCACAGGCCTGCTGCCCAGGAGCAGCTCAGGCAGATTGGGCACAAGCTGGACATACCTGTCTACCAAGAAGGCAAGAAGCCTGAGGATATCGCAAGGCATGCCATAAAAACCGCGAAGGAGGACGTCCTCATATTCGATTCAGCAGGACGAGACGCACTGGACAAGGAGCTTGCAAAAGAGCTGGAAAACATGGGCAAGATTATAAGCCCCCAGGAAGTCCTGCTTGTTATTCCTGCAGACATGGGCCAGGCCGCAAGGAAGCAGGCTGAGGAGTTCAACAAGCTCGTGGGGATAACAGGGGTTATAGTCACGAAGCTTGACGGGACAGCAAAGGGAGGAGGGGCGCTTGCAGCCTCCACAGCTTCCCAGTCAAAGGTCAAGTTCATTGGGGTGGGTGAAAAGCCCGAGGATTTTGAGGCATACGATCCTCAGAGGTTCGTTTCAAGGCTTATCGGATATGGAGACCTGCAGGGCCTGCTGGAGAAGGCGAAAGAGGTCGGGGTGAGCGAGGAGTCCGCAAAGAAGATTGTGGAGGGCAAGTTCAGCTTGAACGAGTTCATGGAGCAGATTTCAGCCATGCAGAAGATGGGTCCGCTGACCAAGATAGCCGAGATGATTCCAGGCGTTTCCGGGATGAAGATTCCCAAGGATATGCTTGATGTGCAGCAGGAGAAGATGAAGAGGTGGAGGCATATCATGAATTCCATGACTCCCGCCGAGAAGCAGGACCCCGAACTCATAAAGCACTCGCGCATAGTAAGGATTGCCAGAGGTTCTGGAGCGAAGGAGCAGGACGTGAGGGAGATACTCAAATACTACAAGCAGGTCCAGAAGTTCATGAAGATGGCAAAGGGTGGAAAGGGCCTCAAGAGGGGGCCTCTTGCCAGAATGGTAAAGCAGATGGGCTTGAACCTGGAATGACGACTTGTTTAGATTACTTTAAGTCGTCTAACCATGTTCGGAATGACGGCCTGATTTGATTGATACAAGCCGTCTGTCTTTAAATCTGAATGGAGAAAGGGGATAATATGGCAAAATACAAGTGCGAGAAGTGCGGATGGGTGGGCAAGCCCATATTCATGGAGCCTGCCACAAGGCTCTGCCCGAACTGCAGGGGCACGAACCTGAAGAAGGTCAAGTCTGAGAAAGAGTAGTTGAACCAAAGCCTTTAAAACCGAAGTCAGTTTTTATATACACAGATTACATAGTTCGGATAAAGTCTTTGGGATTTCAACCTGATTGCGTGGGTAGTCTAATGGTAGGACGGCACCCTGCCACGGTGTCGATGCGGGTTCGATCCCCGCCCTACGCATAATCCGTATTTCTTCAGTTCGTCAGTGAACTTATTTATAAGAATCAGAAACCAATAATATCACATATGGATTAGAGGCGCGAAGCGTCTTTAACTCTAGAAATCGCGGAATTTCCATGCCTGAAGAAAAGAAGCCCTTTGGCGGAATGCCTTTGCCTCCTTCATTGCCATCTGCTCCTTCACCAACAAGAAGGGCTGCTATTTCTTCCGCAGAGGACACTCCTATGGAGGGGAAATATCCGCCGCTTTTCATCAGGATTGACAAGTACAAGGAGATTATACAGAACCTCCAGAGGCTGAAATCCTATGCGCTGAGCCTGAGGGATGCCCTTGACGCGTTGAATGACATAGAGAAGGAGCTCAGGACGGGAATAGACCTCACGCAAAAAGCGCTGGATGACTTCAATGCCATAATATCCGTGATGGATACGAAGCTCATAAGGCTGGCAGGCGGGGAGGAAGGAGAGATAGAAGGGGAGACGCCCGAGCACATGGACGACTACATAAAAGGGGTGTATGACCAGATTTCCAAGATACGTGACGAGCTGAGGACTATTTCTTCCTAGATTTTCCTTTGGTAAGGCTGTTTGCTGATTCTGGAAACGCTTTTAATACACGCGTATATACTTATTAGCAACGCGGAGGTAGCGAAGTGGACAAACGCGCAGGACTCAAGAACTGCCGGAAGGAAGGTGTCAAATACACCTTCGGCCTGACGCTTATGTAAAGGTTCTATTGAAGGCGGTGAAACCGCCTTCCTTCCAATGCGAAATCCTGTGGCTTAGTGCCTTCGTCGGTTCGAAAGTCGAGCCCTTTCTTCAGAAGAAAGGTCTAGACCTCATCCCAAAGAACGTATTACTGGTTTGAGAAGGGAATCATCGGGAATCCGGCCCTCCGCATATTTAAACTTTAAATATAGAAAATGCCAAGAGTAAACTTAATTTAATTAACTATATAGGGAAACTATGAAAATCCGAGAAAAAAATCCCCTGCTGAGGAAGGAGATAGAATCTCTTGCCAGGGCGGGGATAGAGAAGCCTGCATGGAAGGCCGTGGCGAAGGGTCTGAACAGGCCCAGGAGGAAAAGGTTCGAGGTCAACCTCTCGAGGCTTGAGAAATTCGCAAAGCAGGATGATACCATAATCGTGCCCGGTGTTGTGCTGGGGGAAGGGGAGATCAAGAAGAATGTGACGGTGGCCGCTGTAAAGTTCTCTTCCGTGGCGAGGAAGAAGATAGAAAAGGCAGGCGGGAAGTGCCTGACAATAGAGCAGGCCTCCAAGATGGAGCCCTCCAAGATAAGGATAATGGGTTGATATGGAGAAAATATTTATTGATGCGGAAAACCAGGTTGCGGGAAGGCTGGCCTCAAGGGCCGCGAAAGAAGCGCTCAAAGGGAAGCATGTCTTCATAGTTAATGCGGAGAAGGCTATAATAACAGGGAACCCCAAATTCGTTATAAAGAGGTATTACGAGATGGTCACCAGAGGGAACCCTTACCACGGGCCGTTCTACCCGAAAGTTCCTGACCGCATGCTGAAGCGCATAATAAGAGGCATGCTGCCGCACAGGAAGCCTAACGGGAGAATGGCCTTCCATCGTGTAAGAGTTTATAACTCCATTCCGGAAGAATTGTCCAAGGAGACATTCCAAAGGCAGGAGCCTGGAAACAGGATGAGCTCAAAATTCATCACCCTAGGGAAGCTTTCCGAGAGATTAGGAGCTAAAAAGAGTTGGACGGCTTAATCCAATGTTATAAAGCCGTCATTCGAGGTCGAACATGGTAGACAAGAAACCTGAAAAACATGATAAGAAGGAACACATCAAGCCCAAGCATGAAAAGGAAAGGGTTAAGAAGCTTATAGAAGAAAAGATGGAGAAGATAAGGGAGCAGGAGCTCGGAAGGAAGGAAGAAGGCGCTCCCGAGCCCGAAGAAAAGGCAGAACAGAAAGCCAAGCAGCCGAAAATCAAGGTGAAGCCTCTTCCAACTACAGTGTTTGTCACAGGAAAGAGGAAGAGGGCGATTGCGAGGGCGATTTTCAAGCCTGGAAAGGGCGTAATAAAAGTGAATTCCGTTCCATTGGAGCTTGTGATGCCCGACATGTTCAGGCTCAAGATGATGGAACCGCTGATGGTTATAGGGGATGAATGGAAGAAGTTTGACGGAAAAATAACCGTGATGGGAGGAGGCCCTTCAGGACAGGCGGACGCTGTAAGGCAGGTCATAGCAAGGGGATTGTCAGAGCTCCTTGGCCCTGAGGCAAGGAAGGCATTTTTATCCTATGACAGGAATCTTATAGTGTACGATTCTAGAAGGACTGAGCCCCACAAGCCACCACACTCTTCGTGGGGCCCTAGGAGATACAAACAAAGGTCCAAGAGATAAGGTGAATTATGGAGTATGCAAGGATAAAGCTCGCGGGAAGGAGCATAGAGGAGATAAACCAGATCTGTGAGGAGATAAAGGAGATAGCCAAGAAGCATGGAGTCTCTTTACGCGGACCCATACCCCTCCCAACCAAGAAGCTCAGGGTCTGGACCCTGAAGACTCCGTGCGGGGACGGGACAGGCCATGGAAATGCAACCTGGGACAGGTGGGAGATGCGCATACACAGAAGGATTGTGGATATTGGCTCTAACGAGAGGGCTTTGAGGCAAGTGGTCAGGATACCCATACCAGAGGGCGTGAAGATAGACATAGAGCTGAAAGAGAAGTATGAGCATCACTGAGGGAAAGAAGGCGGCGAAGCCGCCTCCGAGCTGATTTCTGTTTATAAAACTTTTTACCAATTAAATTCATGTCATCGTATTTTGGGATGGGTACGGATTCATTAGAATACTTAAACAAATATTGTGGATACCTCCCTCTTGCTTTTAAGGCTGGAGAGGTGACAACCAATACGATAACTTATAATGCCGGCAGCTACACTGATGGCGTTTCCGATTCATTGATGTGTTTAGGATTGGCATTGCTTGGTTATGGGTATTCGAAACTTTACGATAGATTCACGAAAAAATAAATTTCTGTCCCTGGAAAACTCCCGATTAGTGAATCGCTTATTGCACGAAACGCGCAGGAAGTTTTATAAATATATGCGAGAATACCTTATCATGAAAATAGCTGCTGCCCATAGCTCAGCGAATTCTTTCATGTTTAGGCCAGCGGCTATTGTACTCGTTAACGGGCTCTATCCAACATTCCCTACAAAGTGCGGATGCACATGGGAATGAGTTGGGATGATTCCGTTCTTGTTTTCGGCCGCTACCAGCGGATGACCAACATGCTCCCCATGGCCTGAATCAACATTGGCATTTTACAAACGGATTTCGATTGAAGGTGAAACTCTCGATTATCGCCAATCAAGTTTCACCTTCTTTCGCAAATCGAGGTCCGGTTGCGCAGGATCACAAGCCCGTGGAGCGTAATCCACTTCAATTGGATGTTCGGCCTCTCTCATGCGGGCTCTCGCCTTGCATGCAGTATCCGGTTTCCGACTCTGACCGGCTTTCGGCCCAAGTTGTCCAATTTCAGGAATCCTTGCCTTCCGGACCTCAACCCAACCCTAACAGTGCCAAATTAAGCTTGAATTTGTTCTCCGGGGTTTAAATATCTTCCCCGAGCTTGCAGGAGAGATAAGGAAGGGATTCGCATGGCTGGAAAGCTGGATTTGAGGCCTTTAGAAGTTATGGAGAATGTTGAATTTCCCGATTGCAAGAATTGCGGGAATTATCCTCTTTGCAATGATTACACCAAATGTTTGCTGTTGAATCTAGAATTTGAAGGTGGTTACATATGGCAGGAATAAAGCTTAACGGTAAGAGAATGGATATAACATGCACGCCTGAGGACTGCTACCTGTGCTCGCACCTATCGCAGTGCAGGCTTGGGGTTTCGCTCGCGTGCAATGATTCGTGCTTCATAAGAAGGATTTAGAAGCAGGAAAATGAAATTAACTAGGTGCCAGAATTTCGAATAAAACCATCTACTTTTGGTAGTGCTTTTTCTCCCTGTGCTCCGGTTCCTGGGACAGCCCCTCCAGCTCCATGGCAATGCTGTTAAGCCTTGTGGAGACGTCCATTATCTCATGCTGCATCTCTTCAGCAACCTTCTCCAGCTCTTTCTTTCTGTCCTCCAGAAGTGTCTTTGACGATTCAGGATCCCTGTCCATGAAAATCCCTGCCCCCACATCAGCCAGCATTTTTCCGGAATCAGTTATCTTCCCGTATGTGAAGAAGCCGCTTCCGAGGGGGACAAGAATCTCGCTAGCCTTCGATTTTCCTATATCCTCCAGCGCCAGCCTCGTAGCCTCCATCTCCTCGTATCTCCTTTCAATCATGACTGCATTCTGCGTGAGGCTTTCAAGATGCTTCTGAAGGAGCTGGTAAAGTATGACTTTCTCCTGTATCTCCTTCTCCTGATTGAAGGCTGCTTTGCCGCCTTCTGTCTCTTTATCCTCTTTCTTGTACATTAGCATTTCCTGGATTTTCGCTTTATAAGATTTTCAGCTTTCCCGTGACCTTGTCTATCCTCTCCTCGGAATCAGGCCCTATTCCAAGGCAGGTTATTGTTCCCGGCTTGAGCTGTGTCCTTCCGGCATCCCTTATCAGGGAGCAGGGAAGTCCGAGTGTTCGGGCTTTTTTCTGGATATCCAGAAGCTCTTTCAGCCCCTCTGCCTTCACGACAACCTTTTTTGCCCCTTCTTTCTCCCATCCCTCCCTGGAATGCGGGTCTGCCTTCTTGTATGACTCAAGGGAGGCGTGAGCGACCTGGACGGCAAGCTTCCCCTTGTCCAGCTTGAGGTCCTTTCTGACTGTAATTACCTGCTTGTACATATTCCGCCTTTGGTTTATGGATTAAATAAGTTCGAGAGAGAAACAAATAAAAAGAGTAATGGGGAAAACCCCCATCCCTAATAACTAAATCAATGACTACGGATTTAAGTGGCAGTTCCTGTAATAGTTCCGCTGGCTGATCTTGGCAAGCCGCCTGCTACAGAGTATGCGACTGTTATTGCCTCAGAAAAGCTTGATCCGGCGCCCTTAAGTGTGCAGCCGCTCAGGGTGAATGTTGCTGTGCTTCCTGCTGCTATGGGTGTTGACGTGCCATCATAGCAACCTTGTACAGTCGTTACGTTGCTTACAGTAATGGCTTGGCCCACTTGGTTCTTAAGAACGATTGTAAGGCTTGTTCCAGAATATTGCCAGTCTGATGGGGTTCCAAGCTCGCCGAAACCTGTTGCTGCTCTTCCTGTGTAGGTTGACGGGTTGAACACGCCCAATGCAAACAGCGCCGCCGCCACTATTATTACGATCAGTATAGCCCATCCGTATGTCATCAGATATTCCATTGCTGATTGCGCTTTCTTCATATTATCCCTTAATTATTGTCCGAGCTTGTATATAAATATTGGTTCAGAAACCGGCAGGCCTTTTTTTATTTCGGGATAATGCCCCCGAACATCATGTTTATCAGGAACCCTGTAACGAAAAATACAGCAAGGGCTGTTATCGCCAGGATGGGTATGTACTTTATCCCGTCTTTCTCCTTCCCTGAGCTTATCAGCCCTATTATCATGCCGCCGAAAATTACTGTTATGAGTATTGCTGTTATCGAGAATAGGAACAGAAATTCAGGCGATATGGCGAGCCCGAACTTCATGTGCAGGGGCATCTTGGCAGTTGCCTCAACAGGCACAGAAACCGTTCGCCCAAGAGTTGATATCGTGCCCACGAGGAATCCGGAAAGCGCATAAAGAACAGGTGCACCCACGCAACCGGCGAAACCTATGAATATCGCATACATCATTATGTTCGCTCTCACCTCCTTCTTTATCACCTCCTTCCTGCGGATATCTATGGCCGTCTCCTCGAAAAGCGAGACCAGCTGGCCGCCTGCCCTTACCCCCTTAGTAACAAGGGTGACTGTTGTTTCCAGAACCTCGGATTTTATTGTCTTTGTCATTTCCCCCATGCTCTCCTGAAGGGATTGACCTGTCATCATCTCCTTCCCCACGTTCTTTATTCCATCAGATAACGGCCCGAACTCCTTCCTTGCTGAAAGTACCAGAGCCCTGCTTGGTATGAAGCCCGATTTGATGTTCGCTGCTACCAGCTGGAGGGCATCCGGGAGTATGGTCTCCACATACCTTGTCCTCCTTTCAACGGCAAGGTAAAGCATGCCGTGAAAAAACGCAAAACTCGATATAAAAACCAGCGCAAAAATATAGGCGAAGTAGTTCCTGACTATTATACCCATTATCAGGCCTATCGCAAGGCTCATGATAAGTGAAGTATAGAAGAAATGGGCCGGGCTCTTCTTGCCTCCTGAGAAGGTGATAAGCTCCTGTATTTTCTCCTTGTATCTCCTTGGCATGAGCCTGTACATATGATTATAATATTGTGCAGGGCGGTAAATAAAGCTGTGGAGAAAATGTTTTGTTGGAAGGTGATTCGCGACTGAAGGTGTCTCTTGACACCTTCTCTCTTTCAAGCGCCTTCTTTCTCTAATCAGCTCATGCCCCTGATGTTGCGCGAGTAAAGGAGGTCCTGCACTCCTGTGCACTCCTTTGACTGTATGGTTGCCTGGTCCAAGTTTGACCCAATTCCTGTCATTGTGAACGTCGCTATGTTCCCTG
>JBGPBG010000024.1:0-8229 GCA_041481105.1 Candidatus Aenigmatarchaeota archaeon | reverse complement strand
TAATTCGGGCTCTTCTGGATCTCTTCATAGGCGACTTCCACCACGACTTTGGGTTTGATTTTTATGAGCCCGCCTTTCTCGCTCTCTATGTAAGGCTTGAGCATTTTCGTGAGGTTCACGAATGTGACGCCCACCTTCGCGTTTACCTCTTTCTTCTGTTCCTCTTGCTCCTTCTCCCTAATTCCCGTGCCTATCATCCCGCATTCCAGGAAGCGGCCTGTTTCATCTCTTACCCCCAGAAGGAAGGAGCCCATCCATCCCGCGCGCTTGCCTGTTCCCCACTGCCCCCCGACTATCGTAAGGTCAAGGTTCTCCATCGTTGGCTTTACTTTTAGCCAGCCTCCCGCTACTCTCCTCCCCGGCTGGTAAAGTGCCTTGAGGTTCTTGACCATCACGCCTTCCTGGTTCTGTTCAAGGGCCTTCTTGTAGAATTTTTCTGCTTTTTGGAGGTCCTTGGTTATGAGCTCCTCCGCGAGCTGGAATTTCCCTGGAACTTCTGTTATTATGGATTCCAGAATCTTCCTCCGCTCTTTGAAAGAGGTCTCAAAGAAGGATTTCCCGTCCAGGTAAATCAAGTCAAAAATATTGGCCTGAATGGGAATCTGCTTCGCGATATCCTCTATGTCATACTTCCTGTGAATTCTCTGTGAGAGCGTTTGGAAAGTCATGGGCACGCGATTCTTCGGGTCTATCGCAAGAATCTCCCCCTCTATTATGAACTCGCTTCCCTTGGCATGCCTTCGCACCAAATCCACCAGATCGGGAAACTGCTTTGTTATGTTCTCCAGCCTGCGCGTGTAAAGCCATATCCGCTCGCCCTTTTTGTGAATCTGCACGCGCGCACCGTCATACTTCACCTCTATCGCGCATTCATCAAAGCTTTCCAGCGCATCGCTGAGTGAGGGCGATTTCTCAGCAAGCAGGACTTGGATTGGCTTGCCTATCTCCAGCTTAACTTTTTTCAATCCAGCCATGCCCTTGTCCTTTGCTATGACTGCTATCTCCCCGTAATCGCCTGTCAGGAACCAAGCCCATTCTATCGCATTGGTTGCGTCTTTCTCTTCCGGAAGGAAAGCCTCTGCAATAGCATCCCTTATTATCCCTTCTGCCACGCCTACTCTCAGTTCCCCGAGCACCGTGCGCACAATGTATTTGGCTTCCTTCGCCTCAGCAGAGCCTATTATCTCGGAGATCAGCTGGAACTTTCTGTCCTGGGAGCCCTTCCCCTCTGTCTCAGCGAGCTTCTGGAGATTCCAAAAAACTTTTTCCACAGTGAGGCGTTTTCTGAAGAGCGTGGACTGCCTCTTGTTTTTTATGAGCTCTTCAACAACCAGGCCCAGGTCTCCTGTTCTCTTGAATCTCTCCTCAATCTTTTGCGCTGCAAAACCTGTGGCGCTGGAAATGGCTTTTATCATGAGGAGATTCGCAATTCCCAGCTCCTTCTCGCTCCATATGGGAAAGGCCCTTCCCTGGAGGAGGAGAACGACCATTCCCATCTCTTTCACTTCAGTCTCCTTCAGGAGTCCTGCTATTATCCCGCTCTTCTTCAGCTTTGCTGGGGTTTTTTCCAGCTCTTCATAAGTATCGGAAAGCCTTGAATAGTACATAATCTATTTTTCTGCGTGATGATTTATAACAATGTTTCTCATCAGGAAGCAATCATCAATAAAAGCACTGCAAACTAATAATTAGAAAGAATGTGTCAAGAGACACCTTCAATCTAGAAATCTTGTGAAAAAATGCCAGCCAAGAGAAAAGCCAGACATCCAAGGAAAAAATCCAGCAAGCCAAAACCGCATAAGAATAATAAACATAAAATGACCCTGGAAGAGGAGAGGACGCTTTTCGTGAAGGAGCAGACCGTGCTTGCGAAAGAGCGCACAATCCTCTCGTTCATGAGGACAGGCCTCGGCTTCATAACAGCAGGCTTTGCAATAATCGCGGCGACCGCTATACTGGAGGCATTCTTTAAGATGAGCCCTATGACCTCTTTCGTAATCGGCTGGGGGATTGTGATTGTTGGTTTTATTGAAATAATAGAATCATTCAGAAGGTTAAGGGTTTACAGGGAAAAGATGCGTGAAATATCGGAAGAGCTCGGGGATGAAAGCGTATAACTAAAAGTAGCGCGTTCCCCTTCTATTCGGCTTTCTGTCCTTCCTATTCCCTGCAATTGCTGCAGAGCCTTCTCCCTTCGCTCTCTTCAGTCCCAGAATAGTCACCGCATTCTTCGCATATCCCCTCTGCTATGCCTTTTTCTATATAGGATATCGGCTTTATCCCATCCCTCCAGACGCAACCACTGTTCTCATCCACTTTCCAGTCAGAATCTACAGGAAGCATCATGAATAGCGTTCTTGCAAGCCTCCTGTCTCTTTCATCCAGCCAGTGGAATGCTTCCGCTATGTAGCAGAACGGGCACACGGTCACTTCGGTTCTTGATCCACAGTGTATGCATGGCAGGATAGTGAGATTGCTCTCCTCCGAAGTGAAGTGCTTCAAGAACGAGTGGTTGAATTTCCTGAAATCGCTTGACAATTCCTTAGGCAGCCATTCGCGTATTCCTTTTGCTAGGCAATCGGGACAGATGTAGCTCCATACCGGATCCTTGCATATTTGGCAAACTGCGAGTTGCATGTAAAACACCCGCTTTTCTGCAATCGTGTGGGAATCGTGGGAAATTCATCAAACTGCTGTTATTAACAGTATTAAAAAGCATTTCTGTTCTGGAACATACAGAATGCACTACATCGATGTCAGTCTATCTTTACGTCATACGTATCAAATTGAAGGTGCAATTCACTTTTGAAGTTGGATGTTCGATTGAAGGTGCTGAAGCACCTTCTGTCTATTTTCCAGCTTCTTTCTAAACACGCGCCTTCCTTCCAATAATCGTATAAATCTAGAGCCGAAATATACATATGAAGGAAATCTTCCCTCGTGTGTGGAGAAAGGGAGAGCTCATCCTCACGGAAAACCTCATCCCTGGTTCAAAGGTTTATGGAGAGCAGTTAATCAGGGAGAAGAAGGTTGAGTATCGTGTCTGGAACCCCTACAGGAGCAAGCCGGCGGCAGCGATAGCGCGGGGCCTCAGGAATTTCCCCCTCAAAAAAGGAATGAAAATCCTGTATCTCGGGATTGCGAGCGGAACAACAGCAAGCCACTTCAGCGACATAATAGGGAAGGAAGGTGTCATTTACGGGGTTGAGATTTCCGAGCGCTCAATCCGGGATTTGAACTATGTTGCTGAAAACCGCGGCAACATTATTCCAATCCTGGCTAATGCAAAGAAGCCGGAAGACTATTCCTGGGTTGAGCCGGTAGACGCGGTCTTCCAGGACGTTGCAACGAGCGACCAGTCAGAAATCCTGATAAGGAACTGCGAGAAATTCCTCGAGCCGAAGGGATTCGCACTCATCTCGATAAAGTCGCGCTCTATTGATGTCACAAAAACCCCGAAAGAGATTTACAGGCAGGAGCTCTCAAAGCTGGAGAAACATTTCGAGATTCTGGAAAAGGTGGAGCTGGACCCTTACGAAAAGGACCACATGCTTGTGGTGATGAGGAGGAAATGATGACCAGAGATTGCCAAGCATTACACCTGCACTACATATTATATGATATTACAAAATAATTATTGATGAAAGGATTCGTGTTTTCGCTGGACGCAATAATAGTTCTCGGCCTGGTGCTCATGCTGACTTTCTTCCTTGCAGCCCTGTCTTTCACCTATTCCTCCCCCGAGCTGAGATACCAGAGGCTGTATTATACAGGAAAGGATTTGCTGAACGTGATAGAGCAGGCAAAGCTAAGCTCTGTCCAGGAGAATCCGGTTGTGCAGGATTATTTGAGCAAAGGGATTCTTATACAGGATGATCTTGACAAAACCATCCTGGATGTCATAGGCTCTTTGTGGGCCTCCGGAAACCTCACAGAGGCAAGGAACCTTACAAACTCCGCATTCGCTCAAATCCTGAACGGGACGAAAGTTGATTACCAGCTCCTGATTGATAACCAGCTGATAAGTGAGAAAAACACTACAGCGCCAACATATCTGGCAAGGCTTTCGGCGATAGTTTCCGGCTATGACATAGGGAAGCCTGTCTCAGGCTATTCGGCAAGAACAAGGCTCAGCAAGGTCAACCGGATTTCCTCCTATTATGTTTATTTTGGCGGTTACATTGGCGACGGGAACATAACCGTAAACTTTACGCTGCCGCAGTTTGACAACATCCTCAATGCAAGCATGGAGATGAATACAGGCGGCAATTTCACCCTTTCCATCAACGGCAACCCTGCGGGAACCTACGCAAAAAGCGCGCAGGGAAACATGAGCGCTGATAACTGGACAATAAACAGCGGTTATTTCCAGTATTTTGCCCAAGGGAGCAACACTCTGCAGATAAACTTCACAAGCAACAGTACAATGTACATAGGCGGCGGCTACGTGAAGATAACATACAATTCGTCAGTTCTTGCAGACCCCGGCGAAGGCTTCGGCCCAAATGCAACAGAAACCGACCAGATTCCAGGTATAGACGGCATAGTAAACATATATTCATCATTCTTTGCCCCGGGAGCCCTCAAGAACATGACAGTATTCCTCCATTATAAAAGCAATTACACCATTTTTGCCACTATAGGAAACGTCACTGTTTACCAGGGCAATTCATCCGTGGACAAGGCAGAAACGCTAAATGACAGCTATCTTTCTGGTTTGCTGAACTATTCCCAGCTCAGCAACAAGACCATACCCTTCAGGATAGGCCTGCAGAACGTCTCCTATGCACTCATAGGAGTCCACGGAATAGGGGATGGCATCCTCGTGACAGACCTTTCAGGGAGCATGAACGAGTCAAACTGTACGTATCAATGCGCAGTTGGCGGTATAAAAAACTGCTGGGTATCTAATCCCGCAGATTGCAGGAACAAGGTATGCGGAGGAACTTGCAGCGGCTTTGTATCCTCTTACGTGGCCATCTCGAAAGTAGACCTTGCAAAACAGGCTGACTGGAAATTCATAAACATAACCCTGAATGACAGTATACCTGGAAACAGGGTAGGCCTTGTTGCATATGCGACTTCGATAAGAAGCTTCCTGAATTATACGGATAACAAGACTGCCCTGAACAACAGCCTCAACACCTATTACGGTTCCGGAACTACCTGCATATGCTGCGGGATAAACCGGGCAGCAAACATGACAAGGGATCTCAGTGACCCTGCCAGGAAGAGGATCATGGTCGTGATGACTGACGGGCTGGCCAATGTAAGATGTCCCCTCTCTGAGAACAGAGCCGCAGCAGACCTGAATGGCGACGGGGCGATTAACGCCAGCGACGATGTGATAAACGCATCCTGCATGGCCTACCAAAAATATGGCATAACCGTTTACACGGTCGGGTTTGGCATGTCAGAAGCAGAAGTGGACAACAGGACATTGAACCTTACAGCAGAATGCGGCCATGGAAAATATTACTACAGCAACATCTCCGATCTTTCAAATACCTTCCAGGCTATAGCAATGGAGTTCATAAATGCCAGCTACTATGCGCAGACCGTTAGCGTGCTGGGAGATACCAACATTTCAAAGCTTTATCCTGATTCGTATTTACAAATCAGCTACTCTTCTGCGATACAGCCTCCGGGATATGGCGATGTCATGCTTACCTTTGAATCCCCAAAAATCGGCAACATAAGCGGTCCTCTGAACATAACCGATCCCGCAACGCAAACTAAGGAGGCTTGGTATTACGTTCCGCAGAATACCCAGCTGGTGGATTCCAAGGTCACCTCCTATTCCTCAAATTACTGGACAGACCGGCTTTACCTGAACAACAGCAAGACATCGGGCTGGACAAGGGCATACTGGCTCGGCGATTACAAGATTAATTACACAGACCTGGGAGACCCTTTCATAGTCAATACGCCGATTGGGTACTTGGCAAGCGGCAACAACTCCATCAGGATAGGGACGGGGATAAATTCCAGCTATAACGGGACGGGTGCGTCCCTTGATGACAGGATAATATACACGCTAAAGATAAGCGGCATTGCGCTTGAGCAGTACAGCGATGTTTTCCCCAAAGCCAAAGGCTCGACTGTGAGGGTATACTATGATTCGAACGGCGACAACATAGCTGACGGATATTCTGATGCAGCATACGGGCCTGACCCGTCTGACATATTTGACCCTGAGAATGATTCAATAGATGACTCGTTCATGAGGCTGATGGATTCCCTGAACTTCATCTGGGATGCAAACCCGGGCTCTTACGGAAACGGCACAGCAGCCAATCCTTACGACGGCATAAACCAAACCAATCCTGTTGACCTCCAGATAACATCTGATGTGGAATTCGACAGTGTGGCGGCAACTGATATACCGTCCCTGTGGGGACCTGCAACAATGGAGATAAGAATATGGTCGTAACAAGAGAGAGAAGGCGGGGGCAGATGTATTCTATAATAGCAGTCTTTGTGATAGTCCCGCTCGTAATTTTCATAGCTTTCTACATCACCGCAAGCCAGGACATGAAGTTCGGAACTAATGAAAGGGTTGTTGCGGACCAGCAGCACCAGGTAGAACGGGGGATAGAAAATGATTTTGTCAGGGCAGTCAAGATAACAAGCAGGAGGGCCGCCCTAGCAGCTGTTAACAATGTTATAATGACAGGCAAATATCTTGACAACTCCACTGAGAGGATTAAAGAGCTTATAACCAATTCCAGCATTGATGGGAATGCGAGCATCCTCATGGCGAACAACAGCCTTTATGTGTGGATGTCAAGGATAGCCGCCCAGAACCATTCGTTCAATGTGGATATAAATTTCTCATACCTCAAGGTGGAGAATTATGACGGGATGAACATAAAGATATCCATGCTTCTGGTAGTGAATGTTTCCGACAGGCTCAATCTATCCAGGATAGACAGGTCAAGCCAGAAGGATGTAATTGTATCGATAGAGGGGCTTGAAGACCCCATATTTCCTCTGAGCACCACGGGCGCTGTAAAAAAGGTTGTAAATGCATATCCTTTCCCATATTACACGAAAAAGTTCGCGGGAACCCTTAACACGGGGAACTGCTCCGGCAATTCAACCTATAATCCAAACGACCCTGCGCATGCGGATAAGATACTTGTGGTGCAGAACACCACAGGCATCGCCGACCTGACTCTCCAGGGCTTCGGGGGTGTCGTAACAGAGGCGAGCGAAAACCTGAATTCCAGGGGCGTTTCATGCTTCGTTTCCGGAGCGGCCGGAGCGATGCAAATACCCCAGAACCAGACTGCCTACATAGACAACCTCACAGCAAGCGCCTGGCTGCTTCCTATAATCACCGGCGCGCAAAGCAACTATTATTACAGGGGATTGGGGCCGAATTTCCTGCAGAGGCTTGAGGGTAACTTATCCGTGTCTCCTGACGGTAACGGGCTGGAAAGCTTTGTGATTCAGGAGATTGGAATTCCTGACAAAGGCACCCAGACACGCGTGGATTATCTTTTCTTTTCCAACCAGAGCTATCCTGGGTGCAGAAAGGCCAGATGGGTCCAGGAAACTTGGCTCAGGCTGCAGCCCTCTGAAATAACAAGATACAACCTTACGGAACTTGGTTATGCTATATGCTAGGAAAACAAAAGTCCAATTTAAGGGGAGGGGTGGAATATATTAAAATGAAAAGGATCCTGTTGCTAATCCCGGTTGCGATTATTTTTATTGTGGCTGCTTACATTTACTTCAACCCCTTTATTTTCCAGCCTATAACAACGGTCGTGTGCCAAAGAACGGACATGAACTGCATCAAGGACGTGCAGACAAAAAAGGATGACTGCATACCTTCATCTTCCATAATAGAGGGAAACAATGGAATCCATTTGATGGTTAACGTAACAAGGGAAGGCGACAAATGCGTCCGCACCGAAGAGGTTGTGGGCTCTGAAAATCCGGAAAACAACTATCTTATAGGCAATAACGTAACGTGCGAGTACGACCTTTCGCAAATTAAAAACATATCTGCCACGGCATGCGGAGGCTCGCTTTATGATTATGTTTCCCCTGCATCAGGAGGACGCTCCAGTGCTGCAGGAGGTACAGGGACAGCGCAGCAGCAGAATCTCCCTGTTATAACTTGCGGTATTGATGACCAGACATGTAAACATGCGGCTGCAAGCTACATAGATAACTGTATAGACTACGAAATTGTAAACTCCGAGCTAACATTGGGGC
>JBGPBG010000023.1:0-8328 GCA_041481105.1 Candidatus Aenigmatarchaeota archaeon | reverse complement strand
GATTGACTTCGCGGATTTCGAGGAGAAGGCCAAGGACTGCAAAGCCGTGATGATAAACTCTCCCTCGAACCCCACTGGAAGGGTGGAATCCATGGCTACCCTGAAAAAGATAGAGAAGCTGGCTGCGGACCTGGGTATGTACATCCTCTCGGACGAAGTGTACAAGGACCTGATTTACGTGAGGGAGAACTACCTGCTGGAAGGCCCGCATGTTGTCACCATAAACTCCTTCTCGAAGACCTATGCCATGTGCGGATTCCGGGTGGGATATCTCTGGTCCCTTGACCAGAATCTTGTGAAAGGCGTGATAGAGATGAAGACTCACACGTCCATGAACACGAACATACTCGGACAGGAGATGGCCCTGGAGGCCACCAAGGTCCCGAGGAGCTATGTGGAAGAGCAGGTGAAGATATGGGAGCAGAGGAGGGACCTTATCTACGAGGGCATGGTCTCGCTGGGGATGGACCTCTGGAAACCCGAGGGCGCATTCTACGTGCTTCCGAAGATAAAGAATCCCAAGCAGTTCGTGTGGGAGATGTTTGACAAACATAAAGTGATAACCTACCTGGGTGAATGGTTCGGAGCGCCTGATCGCGTGAGATTCTCGTACGCGCTGGACACGGACAAGATTGAAGAGGGACTTAAGAGGGTGGGGAATTATCTCAAAAAGAATTAAGGCAAGAAATCCTTCTTGGATATCTTGTCAGGCAGGTACGTCTCCGAGATGAACCTGATGCTCTTCGAGGAGAGGGCCTCAAGCTCGAGCTTCACACCGGCCTCGAGCATGTGCTTGAGCTCGTGCTGCCACTCCCTGGGCTTGAACCACACGTAGTTCATCATCTCGTTAGTCCTCTTGATGTCGCCCGGGTTGAGCTTGATGGTCACGTTGCTCGCTATCTTGTACTTCTTCACGTCCTGGGTGGTGAGGCCTATGAACTTCGCTTCGGGCGTCCCCAGCCTGTCTGACAGGAACGAGAGGTTTATGGAGCCCTGCTTTATGACAGAATAAATATAATACCCCCAAGGATCGGCATCCGTGAGCACGTATACCGGGAGCTTGAATTCCGTGTGCAGGCGGTTGACTATCCTTCTCGTCCCGCGGTCTGGTTGTCCTTTTCCGGTTATGATTATGCAGTTGTGCTTCTTCCAGAACTTGTCCTCGTTGAGCCTCTGCCAGACAGCGTCCTTCTCTATCACCAGCACGTAATCCGCGCGGCTGTCCAGCTTTATTATCTCGGGCTCCACGTTCGATGGTATCGCCCAGCCGGAGCTTCCCATCCTTGAGGCGTCTATCTCATCCCCGGAATCATTTATCATGAGCGGGCCCGCAAGGTAGCCTTTCCTGTCAGCTTTAAGGTGAAGCCTCTCCCTCAGCGTGTTCAGGGCTGCCTCTATGTCCTCGAGTATCGGGTCTGACTCCTCCTGCTCCTCGAAAGTATTTTCCTTCGTCTCGGGAATCGTCCGTTTGAGAGCGTAGTACAAATCCCTGATGGATATCGTGACGCCCTGGTCTATTATCTTCTTGCACTCCGCGGCCACCATAAGGGTCTGCATGAACTTCCTCGTGTGCGCCACGTTCAGGTAGGTCCTGTGGCTCATCTTGTCCCCTAGGCGGATGAGGCTGTGCTTCTCGTCAAAGTAGATGTTTGACAATGAGCGGATGGGCAGCTTTATGTCAGGGTTCTCCAGCTTCTCTATCTGCTCCAGCACGTTCTTCGCCAGCCTGATTATGTCTTCCTTCGGCGTAAGGCTGAATGAGCCTATGTTATTCTTCCTCTCCATTCTCATCATCCTCTTTCTCGGTCTTGCCGTTCGCTCCGTTGCTCTCTTCAGCGACCTCTTCCGCTATTATCTCCCCCCACTTGAGCTCAACAATCTTCATTATGGTTTCCTGGGTCTTCTTCCTCGGAGCGCCCGTCATCTCCTCAAGCGCGACCGCAGTCTCATAAGCATACTTCTCGAATGTCAGTTTCTTCTCGGCTATCATCTCAGCCTTCCTCATGTTGTTAAGATACATGGAAAGCCTTCTTGCGCAGTCCTGCAGCGCGAGCTTTATCTCCCTAATTATCTCGTCATAGGAGGAGACTGCTTCCTTGGACTCGGAGGTGAACGGAACCCACACGGACGCCATGTGGATAAAAATTGCGACCGGGCCTTCAGGCAGCTTGTCTCCCGGGACTCCGTATCTCTTCCAGTCCACTGACATCGCGGCCTTTGTTATCGCGCAGTCCCCCTGCTGGTAGAGAAGAGGAACTTTATTCGCGAACCTCATCACAACGGGCTCTTTTATGGAGCCTCCATAAGCTATCCCGACCTCTATCTGGAAGGGCCATCCCCTATAGACTGAAGGCGGCCTCGAAAGGGCGGAAATCCATTCGGGATTGAGCTCTTTCTTCAGGCCGCTTTCTACCAGATCGTTTCCGAGCGGGGATAAACAGTCCGTCGGAGGGCGGGTGAGCTTGACCTCCTTCGTGGCCTTTGAAAGCTTGACCACTTCCTCCTGCGTGATTTTCCTCGGGCTTGTCTTGGGGTCCACAACCGCTGCCTTGCAGATGTTGTCTGCAGTCAGCTTCCCTATCCTGCTGAATTCTGTCGTGAAGAATGATGCGCATGTTCTGGCTTTGGTCTCGTGGAGCATTCTTGAAAGGATTCCGACCTCCACCCCGTCCAAGTGTGGCTGGATCTCTTTCGCTTCGACCGGAAGGCTGTTCGCGGACCTCTTGAACTCCATCCTCCCGTTCGGCGAATCGAAAGTTATGTTCGCATAGGGATTCGCAATCGCGACCTGCTTGAGGAATTCCAGCACTCCCTGCCTGTGCTCCCTGTAAAGCCCTTCTACGCTGAATGTTATCTGCACTCCGTGCCACTTGTTGTCACCGTCCTCCGTCGTCTCTTCATCAAGTATTTTCGGCTCGTTTGTCTTCACGTCTATCTTGAGGACATACTTGTGGGTCTTTCCGTCCCCTATAGAAGAATGGATTATTGTAGGCTCGCCTGTGGTGAGCTGGGCATACAGGACGCATCCTGAGATACCGATGCCCTGCTGGCCGCGGGACTGCTTGAGCCTGTGGAATTTCGAGCCGTAAAGCAGCTTCCCAAAAATATTCGGTATATGCTTCTTGAGGATTCCCGGGCCGTTGTCCTTGATTATGATCTTGTACTTCTCCTTCTCCAGCTCCTCCACCTTCACGTAGATGTCGGGGAGTATGCGCGCCTCTTCCGTGGCGTCAAGCGCATTGTCCACCCCTTCCTTGACTACGGTCAGGAGTGCCTTTATCTTGTTGTCATATCCGAGCAGGTGGCGGTTCTTCTCGAAGAACTGGGAGATGCTGATCTCCCTCTGCTCTGCCATCTCATGAGCTGTTTTCTGATTCTCAGCCATAATTTCTCCAACACATTAGATTGTTCCGACTAAATCCTTCAAAATATAGAAGGAACATTTTCAGTCTAAATCTTAATCCGCTTCACAATTGTTGCAAGATGCTTAAATTCTTTTTCATCCAGGTCAGCGACTTTCTTTTCCAACAATGTATTATTTATCTTCAAGCTTTTTATAGCTTTCTTAGCTTCCCTCTTTGTCGATTTTCGTCCCAGAACCCCCTCGCAAATAACCTCCCTCAATGCGTTTTTCAGGAGCATCTTCTCGCGCAGGAGCAGGGCCGCTGCCAGAGTTCTCCTCCGTGGAGCAATCACGACAATCACAGAAGAAGTCCTGGGTGCAGGCTTAAATGCCGTCTTAGGAATCTCCTGCCCAAGCTTTATCTGGAAAAATTCCTGCGTCACAAAAGAGAGCCTGGTCCGCTTCTCCCCCTTCTCAACCAAGCGATAAGCGAAGGATTTCGGAAAGGCAAAAACCCCTTTCTTAAAAGGGAAGTGCGGAAGCCTTCGCACAAGCGCCTCGCAGATTGAGTAAGGGGTATTGGAAACAATCCTGTCAAAATGGGGTTTTTGTGTATCCAGAAAATCCAGTGCGTTCTGGAGCTTCACCTCTGTCTTGGGAAGATTCATTTCCCTTAATTCCCTCCCCAGCTCCTGGTCTATCTCCACCGCTATGACCCTTCCCGCCTTTTTCGCAATCTCCTTCGTAACTGTTCCTTTTCCTGCCCCTATCTCCAGGACTGTTTCTCCCTTTCGGATACCTGCAAGCGAGACAATCCTGCGGATTAGTTCAGGGTCTTGCATGAAGTGCTGGTCGAGGTCTGGCATAATGAGAAATTATAATGGGGTGTTTAAGAAGCTACTTTGCGTCAACGACATATTTTCCTGCAAAAAGCATTTTGAGTTTCCTTTTCATTCTTTTCCCTTTTTCGTGAAGTGTTTCTTCTACAAGATGGAAATCAGAGCCAGGATGTACATACTCAAAGTGGTATAAAAGTGGATCGACTATTGAGAAATATTTTTTGATAGGCTGTTTCAAACTTCCGGGTTGTTTTTCTCCAATATAAACACTAATCATCGTTCTCTCTGGATGCGTTACCTCACATACAACGGCTTCACCGTAATTAGAATTGATAAAATCTCTAGCTTCTGTAATCTTGTTTCCTAATTTTAAAATGTCATCTAGAAGGGGCGTTGTTATATATCGCATACCCACGCCGGCTAGTTTTGCCATACAATTTTTAATAATAAGAATGAATATAAACGCATCCTTTTCCAGCAAAAATAAAAAAAAGAAGGGTGTGTGGACTTTCGAAAGAAGGTGACAAGAGTCACCTTCGGTCTCAAATCACTTTTGCATCAGGGTTATCGCCGCCCACACAGCACCGACCAATAAGAAGATAAATCCTACCACGCTGAACAACATTGCCCCGTATAATGCCACCATATCTGCTCCTGCTATGCCAGTGAATACCATCTCGAATCCCAGTGCCAGAAGCAATAGAACTCCTGAAGCCGCTATCATGCCGAAAGCCCTTGTGGCCTTCGTCCGGATTTTTGCAAACTCTGCGAATACTGGCGCGAGCAATATTGTCGCAATGGCCAAAATGTCCAAAGCCATTCGATCACCTTAAATACGTATTGGGCGAGGGCTCTAATAAATGGGAATCTAAAAATACGCCTATTGACGAATTTATAAACCAAGAATCCGCTACAGGTAAACCTCTATCGCGGCCGCCAGAAAGATTAAAGAGACGGCTATCGCCATCACCTTAATGCTGTCAAATATTATTATCTTGAGCATGTGGACGTCGCGATTCCGGAGGAAGGCCGCGGATAGCAGCCCGCCGGCAAGCCCTGCAGTCACGAAGCCCGCTATCTCTGGTAAGCCGTGCGGAAGGAATCCCAGCGTCACGATCGGAACGTGCCAGATTGTTTCCGAGAGCTTGGCGCCCACGTAAACCCCGAGTATCGAGGCGTTCCACGCTATTATGAAAACCATGCCTGCGCCGAATATGAACGAGAATGTGAAGGAGAATAGCATAACCTGAAGATTGTTCATGAGAATGCTGTTGAAAAGGCCGGCCTGATCCTGTATGGCAGCGCCTGTCACGCTTCCCACTATGCCTTTTATCTGGTTTATCTTCGCTATCTGGATCTGGAAGAGGTTCTCGGGCATTATGAAGGACCAGAAGCCAAACGCCATCGTGAGGCCAAGGAAGAAGAACATCATGATAAGTATGTCCTTCTCGTGCCTGACCCAGAAATAGCGTTCGTGATGCTCGCGTATGTATTCTTCCTCCAGCAGCTCTTCCTTCTTGATTATGTGCGTGATGAAGTATGAGGAGGGAAGTATCACGAACAGGACCGCGAAAAGCCCGGTCGGGTCGAAGGAAATGTTCGAGATTATAACGCGGTAGGAGACCTGTATGCTTATGAAAATGGCTATGCTTCCCATGGCGAACGACCAGGGGAACATCAGGTAGGGCCTTTTGGTTATCTCCTTAAAGCTCACGAGCGACTCAAGCATAGCATTCCCAAAAATCTGTCGATATATTATATATTGTCCTAGCGCCATTAAATTAGTATGACGGCTAATGCAGCTAACCGAGTGCCAAGCTAACAAAGCCGTCCTCGCAAAGCTAGGCAATAAGGCAGGTAATGATTGTATGAAGACTGTCGTGATGGGGATTGGGAACGAGCTCAAGGCTGATGACGGAATCGGCCTCAGGGTTGCGAAGGAGCTCCAGAAGGATGGCCTGCAAAACAAGGAAACCATGATAATTCCTGCAGACGTGCCTGAAAACTGGATACAGCCCATCGCAAAGTTTCGACCCGAGCTTCTTGTTCTCGTAGACACGGCTGACTTCAGGGGCAAGGCTGGGGAGATACGCGCCATAAAGGATGATGAGATAAGCAAGGTCTTTACAAACACGCACAGCGTCCCTCTCATTCTCTTCCTGGAAGCAATAAAGAAGCAGGTCCCAAAAACGCGCACCATCTTCATAGGGATCCAGCCAAAGACCATGGACTTCGGCAAGCCCATGAGCAGAGAAGTCCGGCTGGCGGGAAACAAGGCAATGGACGCGATAAAGAAGATAGTGAAGGAAGAGGTAAAGGTTTAGCACGATTTCAGTACATTGAGTCTTCTATTATCAAACATAACAATTGGTTCATTATTTCTTGCCTCTTCTCCTCGTTGTATCTGCTGCTGCTTTGGGGAATTTGTTTAACCAATCCAACTTTTGATGCCAGATCTCTCATAAAGAAATATACAGAATCTTTAACCTGTATATCAGACAAATACTGATTTGCGCAAAATGGGCTAATTTCCTTTAGTTTTTTCTGGATAGGATCCATGGTATCACATCCTTACTTGACAGAAAGATTTTTAAGTATTACATTCGTCAAAAACAAAAATCCACGTCTAACCTTCTTATTCAGCCCTGCACAAATTATTTTCATGCATGAGTTCACTCTTCCTATAGGTCCGCAGCATCCCGCGCTTGCCGAGCCAATACACTTTCGCCTGAAGGTGGATGGAGAGACCGTTCTGGATGCGGAGATGCACCTGGGCTATAATCACAGGGGGATTGAGAAGGCGCTTGAGAGCAAGCAGTGGTTCAAAGGGGTCTTCCTTTCGGGGAGGATATGCGGGATATGCAGCCAGTCCCATACTGCCACATATTCGCAGGGGATTGAGAGGCTCGCCGGGGTTGCTGTTCCCGACCGCGGGAAATATGCCAGGACGATATTTGCGGAGCTGGAGAGGATACACTCGCACATGCTCCTTCTTGCAGTGGCAGGCCATACGATCGGATTTGATACAGCATTCCACTACATCTGGAGGGACAGGGAATATGCCCTGGAAATAATGGAGCTGCTTTCCGGGAAGAGGGTGCAGCATGATTTCAACACGATCGGGGGAGTGAGATGGGACATATCCGAGGACCAGATTCAGAAGATAAACAGGAACCTGGATAAGATAGATGAGAGGGCGAAACACTATTACAAGATATTCACGAAAGATAGGAGCATACGGAAGCGGATGAAAGGCGTAGGTGTCCTTTCCGGGAGGGATGCGGAAGAGTTTGGGGTTGTGGGGCCCATTGCGCGCGCTTCAGGCTTAAAATCCGACCTGCGCACCAGCGGCTATTCTGCCTATTCTCACATCGATTTCAAGCCCGTTCTAGGGAGTGAAGGGGACTGCATGGAGAGGTTTGTGGTAAGGCTTAAGGAGCTCCGCTCCTCTGTCAAAATAATCAGGGACTGTCTTGCGAATCTTCCTGCAGGAGATTCCAAGGCCAAGCTTCCCCTTGTCCTTAATGTGGAGAAAGGGAAGGAGGCGACCTCGAGAATCGAGGCTCCTAGGGGGGAACTTATCTACTACATAAAATCAAACGGCCTCACTCCAGAGAGGGTGAAGGTCCGCACACCAACATTCGCGAACTTCAGCTGCGTGGGGAAAATCCTTCAGGGCATTCAGGTCGCTGATGCCCCGGTAACCATAGCTTCCCTTGACCCGTGCATAGCGTGCTGTGACCGGCTAACTGTGCTGGACGTGAACACAGGGAAGGAAAGTGTTATCGACCACCACGAACTTGAACACTTGAGGAGTGGGGACTGAAATGCTCCAAGAAATTTTCTTCCTGCTGATCTTCCCCGGCCTGCTTGCTGCGGTATTTTTCGGCCTGATTTATGAAGGGCTTGCAAGGAAGATAACCGCAAGGATGCAGAGCAGGATAGGGCCTCCGGTCTGGCAGCCATTCTTTGACTGGATTAAGCTCATGTCAAAGGAGAACATCACCCCGAGGAATGGGGTGAGCTTTGTCATGACTCTGTGCCCGGTGATAGCTTTCGCCTCTGTGCTTTCTGCCATCATTTTCATTCCTGTCGCTGGTTTTTCTCCAGCAGGCTTCCAGGGAAATATACTAATCGTGATTTATC
>JBGPBG010000022.1:0-8401 GCA_041481105.1 Candidatus Aenigmatarchaeota archaeon | reverse complement strand
GGAGAAGATATCCCGCCTCTCCGAGGAGATAGGAGAGCTCAGGTCCTCGATCCTGGAGAGGGACAAGACCTTCAACAAGGTAGAAGGCGGGTTCGAGAAGGTGAAGGAGATTTTCGATGAGCTTCAGCCCAAGAAGATAAGGGCGGAACTGGACAAGAAGGAAGATGCAATAGAGAAGATAAGCGCAAAAGTCGAGGCGTCCGACACGAAAATCTCGGACATGAAGAAGAACATGGCTGACATCCTTGGAATAATGGAGAAGATAAAGGACCTGAAGAACGTGATCGCGGTTTCTGAAACCATAAGCAAGAAGATGGCCAAGATAGAGGACGAGCGAAAAGAGAGTGCCAAGATAGCGGCAAAGGTGGAGAGCATATTCTCGGAGATTACTGAGAAGATGGCGGAGTTCCACGCCTACAGGGACAAGATAGACTTCAGCTCGGAATCCATGCACGACATCATGAAATCCATTGATATGATGGAGGTGAAGATAGAGAACGCCGTCACCAAGGATGACATGAAGAAGGTGGATGACAGGCTCGAGCAGATGGAAAAAGACCTGACAGACAAGATACAGATAATCCGGGACATAGTGGACGACCTCGTGACAGACCTCAAGAAAGGCGGAGTCAAGGACATTCTCGAGAAGCAGGGCAAGTCAAGGATTGATGAGATAAACAAGCGGCTTTCCGAGATACACGATTACGAGAAAGGCCTCAAGTCGCTCAAGGAGGATTTTGCAAAGCTCAGGGATGAGAAAGGCAAGGAGACAAAGGCCCTCATCTCCGAGATAGACAGGCTCAAGCACGGCGGGCCTGCTCCAAAGCAGGATTCAAGAAAAAAAGCCATTCCCATAGCAGTCCAGATCCCGGAGCCTGGGGAACAATCATATGCGGATCCCACGGAAGGCCAGGACATAAGCCAGCTCATGGAGCAATGCCACAACCAGATAGAAAGGGGGAACATAGAGGATGCCAAAAAAACATACAATGACATACTTTCCGCTTACGAGCAGTCGAAAGAGAGCCCGGGAGCAGAGCAGCTTTACGGGAAGATAAAGCGGCTGTACTACAGATTGCAGGTTTACTAGCGCTGCTTTTTTCTGAAAGAGTGGAAATATATTTTCAGATTTATTTTCCCATTTTTGATTTCAATCCCGTCTTTTCTGAGCCTGCCCACTTTTTGTTCCGCTCCAGAAGAATATCCACCAACTGAGCCATCGGAGCGGACCACCCTGTAGCAAGGAACTATATCCGGGCATTCGTTCTTGTTCAATACATTCCCCACAGCCCTCGATGCCCGCGGTTTCCCCAAGGCGCGGGCTATTTCCGAGTAGGTAGTTAACTTACCTTTCGGGATTTTCTTTGTCAGCTGCAAAACCTTTTCTGAGAATGGTTTCATGGAACCGCCGTCGTCACAATAGGATTCTCCATAACTATAATCGTGTGCTCGGACTGCGCAACAGGCCTGTTTTCCATCTCCTTGAGGACGGGGTAGGTTTCTATCGCGCCTGCAGCCTCAAGCTGCCTCAATGCCAGGGAAACCTTCACTGGAGAGAAATGCTTGTAGAGCCATCTTTTTGCGAATGGAAGCTCATGATATTCGGATTTAGCCAGCTCCAGGATTTTCCTGGCTTCAGTAAGCCTCACAGGCCGCTCTCTTAGAAAGCGGTATATCTCCACTGTTCCGGAATCCTTGACATAACCGTTCGATTGTGTGACGAAAGGCTCAAGCGCAATAACATCGCCTTCCTTGAATTTATGGTTTGAATTGTTGGAAACGTTCGGGATGGAGGGGCTTCCGTGGAATATGTACCTCTCGAGCGTGTGGCCAGTAAGGTTTACAATAATACCCAGGCCATGTTCTTTAACGGAACTTTCTATTGCCTGGCTTATTTCAGAGACGGTGACCCCAGGCTTTACGATATCAATTGCGGCCTGCACGCACTGCTCCGAGCATTTTACCAAGGCATTCGGCTCAGAGCAGTAGGTGAATGCCATGTCCCCGATATACCCGTCCACGTGCACTCCGACGTCTATCTTCACCAGATCTTTCGGGTTTATAACCCGCGCATCATTAAAGGATGGGGTGTAGTGCGCAACCACCTCATTCACGGAAATGTTCACAGGGAAGGCAGGCTTCCCTCCCTTCTCATGGATTTTTTTGTCAACAGTTTCTGCTATTGCAAGCAGTCTTGCTCCCGGCTTGAGAATCCCGGAAACCTCCTGTCTTATCTCGGCACAGATTCTTCCCGCTTTCAGGTATTTTTCAAGAACTTCTTTTTCCATCATTTCGCCTAATGACAATTAATATATCACTCTATTAACTTTATCACTTAATTGAGAAGCAGGATTAGCCTGCTCCATTCAAGACAGCCACTGAATATCCTTTGGATAATGGCTTAAATGCTTTTTGTACAAATATCATTCTATGATAAGGAAATATAATACACTAAATGAACAGGAGAGAAGCATTGTGAGTGATATAATAATGCAATACAAGCCCACTGAAATGAGCCTTACTGATTATATTCCAAGAAAGATGCTTGAGGATATATCAAGAAAAATGTTCAATGAACATGAGGTCGATGTATCATCTCTGCGGATTACAAGAATAATAAAAGGAACTCTAAAAATAGAATCCGAATATAATGATAATATAAGAAATAATATCTGGAATCTGTACTATGGTTCAGGCAACGATCGTATGGGTTTAAGAAAAACAGCAGAGGAAATAGAGAGAATCCATAATAAAAAAATTTCACATACCATGGTCGGGAAAATCATCATAAAAATGGGTGGTACTTTAAGGGTTGAGGATTACCGTACAAAGGGCAGAAAATATGTTTGATTGAAACCCTTGTAACACTTCCGGATCTATTTCATCCCCAGCTCCTTCTTCAGGGCCTGCACTTTGTCCGTCTTCTCCCAGGTGAAGTCAGGGTCGCTCCTCCCGAAATGGCCGTATGCTGCTGTCTTCTTGTATATGGGCCTGGCCAGCCTGAGGGAGTCTATTATAGCGCGAGGCCTCAAATCGAATGTCTTGCGGATCGCCTGCGAGATTTTCTCTTCTGGAACCTTTCCTGTCCCGAACGTGCTCACGAGGACCGAGACGGGTTGCGCGACGCCTATCGAGTAAGCTAGCTCCACTTCACACTTGTCAGCAAGGCCTGCGGCCACTATATTTTTCGCTATGTATCTGGCCATGTATGCAGCAGAGCGGTCCACTTTGCTAGGATCTTTACCTGAGAAGCAGCCTCCGCCATGCCTTCCCATCCCGCCGTACGTATCCACTATTATCTTCCTTCCAGTGACTCCTGTGTCAGCTTCAGGGCCTCCCACGCAGAATATCCCCGTCTCGTTTATGAAGATTTTCGTGTTTGCGTCCATCCAGTCCTTGCACACGGGCTTTATCACATGCTCTATTATTCCTGTCTTTATGTTCTGCTGGCTGACTTCGGGGTTGTGATGCACAGCTATCACTATCGCTTCCGCCCTTTTCGGCTTTCCGTCCATGTATTCAATCGTGACCTGCGACTTGCCGTCAGGCCTGACCCATTCAAGGATTTTTTTCTTCCGGACTTCAGCCAGCCTCATAGTTAGCTTGTGCGCTAGCATTATCGGAAGAGGCATAAGCTCCGGTGTCTCATTGCATGCAAAGCCGAACATCATGCCCTGGTCCCCTGCTCCCTGCTCATGGTTTGGCGTCTGGTCCACACCTATGGCAATGTTCTGGCTCTGCTCATGTATGGAGGTGAGCACAGCGCAGTCCGCAGCATCAATACCGAACTCTGGATTTGTATATCCTATGTCCCTCAGGGTCTGCCTTACGATCTGCGGTATCTCGACATATGTGTTTGTGGTAACCTCCCCGGCAACCATTATCAGTCCCGTGGTTGTAAGGCATTCAATAGCAACCCTACCCTTTGAATCCTTAGCAAGTATAGCGTCAAGAATCGCGTCCGAAACCTGGTCGCAGATTTTATCGGGGTGCCCTTCAGTCACGGACTCTGACGTGAAAAGAAATTTCTCGGCCATTTCCAAAACCTCCGATTTTTAGATTTTTCTGTAGTTATCTAATGTGTATTGAAATACAATCTCAGAAGGCTTTATATACTTTTGTATATATTACCACATAGAAAAATAACCAGCAGTTATATCTCAAGAATGGATGTCGGTTTGAATGCGGATTTCCAATTGAAGGCGTCTGCAGACGCCTTCTTTCCAAGAATCCAAAATAAAAAGAAAAAATAGAAATGAGCTCAAGAAGATGCGTTTGAAGGTGTCTCTTGACATCTTCCGTCTAATTTACCAATCTTCCTCTTCTTCCTCTTCTTCGTCGTCTTCCTCGTCGAAATCCTCGTCCTTCGTTTCCTCTTTTTTCTTCTTCTCCTCTTTCTTCATCAGAACCACACTCCTGTCCTTAAATTTCTAATGAGGCACAAACATATGTAAGCAATATTAGATAGGCATGTATTTAAATCCTTTTCTAGCGCTTCCTTATCTATCATCAAGTAACAACCGTGTAGGTTGCGGTTGTTTTTATTACTTAGCTGCAAAATATATGCATGATTATCACGGGCAAATACATAAGGCAGCTGAGGGAGGAGGCAGGCCTTTCCCAGGCGGATTTGGCAAAGCTGGCAAAAGTATCGCAGGCGCACATAGCGAAGATCGAGGGAGAAAAGGTGGATCCCCGCCTGTCCACTGTAAATCGCATCTTATTCATACTCAGTACAAGGAAAAGCGCAAGCAAAATAAAATGCTCGGAAATCATGCACAGGCATCTGATTTCCGTCACTCCCGAGGACCCGATACATAAAGCAATAAAAATCATGCACAGGATGGGAATCTCCCAGATGCCTGTCCTGCACGGAGGAGTCCAGCTCGGCAGCATAGGCGAGACCACCATAATGAGGAACTTCGACCGCAACATAAAGAGGCTAAGGGTCCGGGATGTGATTGACAGACCGTTCCCGGTCGTTGACATGGACGACACGATTGAAATCCTGCCGAATCTGCTTGACCTGCACGGCGCGGTCCTGGTTTCGGAAAAAGGCAGGATAAAGGGGATAATAACCAAGTCTGATTTACTTGCGGTGAAGTGATTTCAAAACAGAATCCAAAAATCTCCTCAGCTCAGGATCCTTCACGGAAGAGAGGCCTTTCTCATCCCAGAATGGCGGGAGAGGTTTTTTGTAATTCCCCTTCCTGTGGTATTCCACAGCCTGCATGATTGTGGCAAGCCTGTCTATGTCCTTCACGAGCATTGCCTCAGGGGTTTTCTGGGCTTCAAATTCCTCCCACAAATCCAGAATATCATTGTCTCCTGAAAGGGAGGACAGTTTTTTCATTGCAGGCAGCTCCTTCGATAACTTTTCATGTTCCCACATGTGCCCTCCTTTCTCCCAGTTCTCCTTTGTTATTATGTCGCCCACGATTGCCTCGGGAAGGTCATGGATTATGGCCATCTTGAGGGCTTTCTCCAGATTAAGCTTCCTGTGTGTCCCAAGGACAAGAACCATAAGAGCTACCATGAAGGAATGGTCAGAAGAGGTCTCCGGCCTTTGGACGCCTCTCTCTATCCAGCCTGTCCTTTCCACTTCCTTCATCCTCATTGCGGCTTCAAAGAACTTCATCAGGTCCATGCAATCTTTTGGTCCCTAGTATTTAACCATGTACCTGTCTATGTCCTGCAGGAAGAAGCATACCAAAAGGATTGAAAAATAGATAAGAAGCCCTATGCCGCTTGCTGAAATTATCTCGTAGCCGCCCCACCCAATGCTAAAGTTTATTGCATATTGCTGGGCTGTTATTGGATAAAACAGCGCTACTGTCCCTCCTGAGAACATGTCAAGCATGGTATGCGAGAAAAGGAACAGCAGCATGCACATGGCTGCCTGCCTCTCAGTCTCCCCTCCCCAAGTATACATTATCGAGAGTATTGTGAACGGGACTGCAAGCGTGAAGAAGAGATTGTGAAACATGGCTCCAGGCAGCCCCATGAAGTGGTCCACATCTATAAGCACAGCGGAACTTGCCATAAGAAGGACAGCAATCAAGCCATGCTTCATATGGATTCTTGCCGCAAGGGCTGCCATAAGAGGGAATATGAAGTGGAAAAGGGCATCCATAATATATTATTGGTTATGGGAATTAAAATAGTCAAATCCTAGCCTTTCTTCCTGGCCTGCTTGAATGCGGCCTGCACATCCTCTTCTTTCAGGCCGCTTGAGATGAGCATGGACATGAGTTCTTTTTCCGGAGTCCCTTTACCAAGATCCTTCCTTATCAGTTCTACGAGCTCGCGCATTCCAGATTCCCTCCGGCTTTTTGCATATTTCTTTTTAGAAGCTTGCTTTTCCGGCGTTGTTTCCTTGGGAGGCTTCTCCCTCCTGCGCAAGAGGAGTTTTTTAGCAACATAAACTGCAACCACTGCAAGAATTATCCAGAGGTAAACATCATAGGAATATTCAGGCATGCCAACGTTAACCAATCCCGACTTGTATCTCTGACGTATCAGCTCGCTGGAGCTTACATAAACAGCGAATTCCTGGGTTCCTAAAGCGGAATCAGGGGGAGCTGTTATCTTCACGGTAAAGTTCCTTGTCTGTCCGGGATTGAGCTCCTCTATGGAACTGGGAGAAGCTTCGAAAGTGAAGGGGCCGCATAAATTGAGCGCAATGTTATGCAGGGAATGGCTGCCATCAGTCCTTACCATGACCTTGAATTCAGACGTTCCCCCAACCCTCACATTTAACACATCAGACGACAGCGAAACAGCCAAGGGTACCAGATTCTCCACAAATTCAGTGAGATTTGTGATTACTCCGATGCCGCAGGAAATCGCGCATTCGCCCCTGCTGTTCACCCTTTCGTTCGGGTTGCTGCAGCATCTCCAGGAGGCGTTTGAATTGGGGCAGGGTCCGACCCAGTATTCCTTCTCATCATCCCCGCAGCATTCTTTCTGTGAGAATGACCAGTTCAGGGAGCAGTTCGCGCAGTACGTCCAGTGCATGTCGGGGTCTATGAAATCCGCCTCGCAGTTTGTACCGTAGCAGGAGTAATCCTTGAAGATGCATCCCGGGCACGAGCCATCACATTTGTCATTGTTGTTGCACGTTCCCTTATAGCATACGCTCTGGTTGGATGTTTTCTCATACCAGACGCCTCCGGCACAGGTGATGTTCTTTTTTCCCAATGCGATTACTGCCTCTGTTGCATAGCACTGCCCGTTGTAGACACAGGCGCTGCCGAGCGTGCAGCAGGACGTGTCCGTCAGGTTGGTCACGCATCCCGAGAAGCACATCCTGCTCTTGTAGTATTCATTAGAATCATCCCCACAGCACGCGGAGTTGTTCCATAAAAACCCGCATCCAGAGCATATGTTCATGCTCTCATCACAGTCATGCCATGCCCCGAGGTAGCAGTATGCATACTGGTCCTCTCCTGATGTAAGGTAGGCCTTGCCTTCCGAGTAGCATTTCCCGGAATATGCGCAGCTTCCCCTATCCCCGCAGCACGAGGAGACCTGAGGGCAGCTCCATTGTATGTCCGTCGATTTCAGGCACCGCTTGAGTATTTCTCCTGTATCATCCCCGCAGCACGATTCAGCAGCATCCGAATAAGAAGTGTCAAAGAAGCAGTCCGGAGCCTTGCAGTAAACAGCATTAGGGCATGAGCTTTTGCAGACCGTTTCATTAGTGTCGCATTTCCCGGTAGAGCAGTCTGTGCACATGGCATTGTCGCCTTCTGTCCCGGAAGCCTGGCTGCTTATGTTCAGGCGCAGGCTGAAAACCTTTTTCTTGACAGAGGATAGAAAGGCGCTGAACGTGAAATCGTAGTTCCCCATTGTGCTGTACGGGTTAATCCTTACGGTATAGTTCTGGGATTTTTCGTTCTCCAAATTCTGGGGTTTTGATGGCGTTACGGTTATGTTAAAATCGCAGTTCGGACAGCCCTGAAGCTTGCAATCGGGATAGCATGACAAAAGCTCAACCTTCACATCCGTAAACTTCCCTGACCAGCCATCAGGATTGCACAATGGAAGGCCCTGGAAATTGAGGTTATCGTAGCAGAACTGGTCTCCGGGGTTGCAGTTTGGAGGGAAAATGATTTTCCTGTTCTTTACCGTTATGTTGAATTCTATGATGCCGCGGCTGATAACAGGCCTTGTAAGCGCTGTGTAAAATGGATCCGGGCATCCCAGCTGGTAGTCCGTCTCGGGGTTCGTGTTGGGGCAGGTCTGTGCAAGGGCGGCGTGGCTGAAAACAAACGCAATAAGAAATACAACAGGCAGGACACATTTCAAATTCATATAATAATATATTAATCCGGCCTCTCTTATATAATCCGGATTATCAGACAGACGGCTTGAATCAATCGAGCAAAGCCGTCATTCC
>JBGPBG010000021.1:0-8407 GCA_041481105.1 Candidatus Aenigmatarchaeota archaeon | reverse complement strand
TCTCCTTGCGCTATTCACCGCCACGGGAATCATTGACGAGGTGGGCAACGACTTCTCGGATAAGGGAGGGATAAAGGGGCGTTTCAGACGCATGATGGAATACAGGCCGACGTCCAACATATTCGGATTCCTAATCTCAGCCCTGACAGGCTGGTGGATAATCTTCCTGGGCATGATGGTCTTCGACGCGGGATACATAGCCGTCGGGGAGGCCGGGAAAAGGCTCCACGGAAGCGGGCCTGCAAGAGGCTCCAAGAAGCATGCGGCCTGAACGCTCCCGGGTCAGGATTCCCATGAACTAGCTTTTTAATCTAAAAACCAACCATTCTCCATGGCAAGAACATCGGCCGCCGCAGGGAAGAACGTCGTGAGGGCCTTCCTCCTTGACGCGGACCACCTCCTGGAGAACGGGAAGCCCGTGCTCAGGCTCTGGACCAAGCTCCCCAATGGCAAGAACCTCGTGGCCTACTACCGCAAGTACGAGCCCTATTTCTACGTGGAGCCGAAGAACCCGGCCAAGGCGGAGACAGTGGAGCTGGCGGAGAGGATAAGGAGCCTGGAGGTGGAGGGCAGGAGGCCCGCGAAGGTGGAGCTGCTCGAAAGGAAACACCTGGGCATGCCCCTGAAAGTCCTCAGGATATATGCTGACAATCCCACGGACATCCCGAAGTTCCGGGAGCTCCTCAAGGAATGGAAGGACGTGAAGGACGAGTACGAGTACGGCATCACTTACTACCGCAAGTTCCTGATAGACCACAGGCTTGTCCCCATGGGCTGGATAGAGATCCATGGGACTTCCGCAGCTCCCGAGATCCTTGCTGACGAGGCGATTGAGGCTTCTGAGATTAAACCACTCCCCGGAGAGAATCCAGCTCCCCAGCTCAGGGTCCTGGCCTTTGACCTGGAGATGGCCGAGGAGACGACTGGAGATAAGGCAGGCCAGACGGAGGAAAGGATAATCATGGCCTCCTTCAGGGACAACTCCGGCTTCTCCAGGGCCCTCACCTACAAGAAGGTGAGCCACCCCCACGTGGAGGTCGTGCCAGACGAGAAGGCCCTTCTCGAGAGGTTCGCGGAGATAGTACGGGAGCGGAACCCTGACATAATAGCCGGCTACAACACGGACAGGTACGACTTCCTGAGGCTCGCTGACAGGGCAGAGTTCCACAAGGCCCATTTCCACCTGGGAAGGGACAGGAAGCACCTGGTCTTCAAGAAGCGCATGCGCGCAAGCGCGGCCCAGCTCACCGGCCGCGTGCACGTGGACCTTTATGATTTCGTGGACAACATCCTCGGCTCCAGCCTCATGACCGAGGTCCTCAGCCTGGACAGGGTGGCGAAAGAGATACTTGGGGAAGGCAAGCTGAAAATGCGAATGAAGGACATGGAGAAGGCCTGGAAATCCGGGAGCGACATAGGGAAGATAGCGGAATACTGCATGCGCGACTCAGAGCTCACCCTCATGCTCGCGGAGCACCTGCTCCCCCAGATAGGCGAGCTCTGCAGGATAACCGGCCAGACCCTCTTTGACGTGAGCCGCATGAGCTACTCCCAGCTGGTGGAGTGGCTCTACATGCGCGAGGCCTCCCTCCTCGGAGAGCTTTCCCCCAACAGGCCCAAGTATGACGAGGTCCGGAAACGCCGCCTCTACCCGGCCTACACGGGCGGCTACGTCCACCCCCCGAAGGAGGGCATCCACGACAACATAGCCTTATTTGACTTCCAGTCACTCTACCCCACCATAACCATCACCCACAACGTCTCCCCCGAGACCCTGGATTGCATATGTTGCCGCGGCGAACATGCGAAAGAAGGCGGCACGGCCGCCTTCAGGCAAGATAAGGAGCCGGAGAATGTGCGCAACGTCGTCCCTGATGACAGCGGTCACTGGTACTGCTCAGGCCATGAAGGCTTCATCCCCAGGATAATAAAGGACCTGATGGAACGCAGGAACGCCATAAAGAAAGAGATGAAGAAGCTCAGGCCAGGCTCCCCCAAATACAAGGTCCTATACAACCGCCAGTACGGCCTGAAGATACTCGCGAACGCCTCTTACGGCTACTACGCCTACGCGGGCTCGCGCTGGTACTCCCGCGTGTGCGCCCAGTCCATAACAGCCTGGGGCCGCTATTACATAAAGCTCGTGATAGACCTGGCCCAGAAGATGGGCTACGAGGTCATTTACGGGGACACGGATTCCCTCTTCCTGAAGGTGAAAAGCGCGACAGACGCCGAGCGCTTCCTTGAAAAGGCCAATGACTCCCTCCCGGGGATAATGGAGCTCGAGTTCAGGGAGCTCTACCATTCCGGCATATTCGTCTCCACCAAGACCGGCCAGGCTGCCAAGAAGAGGTACGCCCTGATAGACTCCGAAGGCAAGATAACCATCCGCGGCTTCGAGAAGGTCCGGCGCGACTGGTCCAACATCGCGAAAGACACCCAGGAGGCCGTCCTTCTGGCCGTCCTGAAGGACCACTCCCCTGAGAAGGCCGCCCAGATAGTCCGCAACACCATAGACGACCTCCAGAACGGTCGCATAGAGACTGACGACCTGATAATATACAGCCAGATAACCCGCCCCCTCAGCCAATACCAGCAGCTCGGGCCCCATGTCCTCGCCGCCAAGAAGGCCATGGAGCGCGGCAGGCCCATAGGGGAAGGCTCCCGCATCTCCTTCATAATCACCCGCGGCAGCGGCTCCATCTCCGAGCGCGCGGAGCCTGCTGAGGACGCCAAGAACTACGACCCTGAATACTACATCCACAACCAGGTCATCCCCGCCGCTTTAAGGGTCCTGAGCGGCCTGGGCTACACAGAGGAAGATTTGCTAAGCGGGGAGAAGCCCACTAGGGAGCAGAAGGGCCTGCACGATTTCCTGGGGAAGGGCGGGCACGGACACGGGAAATAAGCTTATAAATCTACAAAATGTACAATTATACATATCTTCCCCGCCTTTGCTTCGGCAACGGCGGGCTCTGATATCCTTTTTTAATCCCAAATACCAAAATCCAATGCATGAAGGGGGAAGACAGACGGGACTGCATACACTTTGATACAAGCGTCTGGCTGTCCATGCATGTCAAGGAAAAAGAAATCTGGGAGAAGTCCACGGAATATCTGAGGCATATTGTTTTTGGGAAGCAGACCAGGGGAGGAATGAGCATTGTCATTCTTGGCGAAATAGTTTACAAGCTTATTGAGTTCTTCAGGAACGACCCCGGAACCCTGAGGTTAAGCCTTGAATTCATTGACAAGTTCCTGGTTGAGGGCAAGATAGTGATCCACAACCTGGATGATAAGGACTTCGAAACAGTCCAGAAAATCAAGGATGAGACCGGAATCCGGGCGCACCCTCCGGAGCTCCTGGAGATCGCTGTGGCCCTGAGGACAGGAGCAAAGGTGTTCGAGACCATGGACGAGATCGCGGACAGCGATGTTCTGAGAAATTACCTGAAAAAGAGAGGGCTGCTGCTAAAGAAATTCAGTCCAGGGTGACCCTGCATCCGGAGGCATCTATCCTCTTCCTGAGCTTCCTGAACATCGCATCAAGCTCGGGGTCAGGAAAGAAAGGCGTTTTCCCGTTCATAATAATAATAGTAAAGGAAGGGCTTATAAGCTGATTCCGGGCCGTTTGGCCCCCTTCTTTCCATACTACGCGATGCTTCCGGCATTCTGCGCAAATCCATGTTATTCCATGGAATTACGTCATATCCCATGAATTACGTCGCGCCTTTATATACCACCAAACGATAGTTACTGTAGAGAGCGCAAAACGGCAAAGTCAAGAAAGCGGGAATGTGCATCCGCATTTTGGATAACGAGGGACAACGTATTTGTTCTTGTAAGAGATTAAGGATTTGTGACCAGCATGAAAACGAGAATCCTAGTATATCGTCACAAGGAAGCCTAACACCCTATGGTGAAAGCGTCAAAGCCTGTGCATGCGGACGAGAACAGGGAATCATGCCAGGCAAGAGAAGAATAATGAAGAGTAATGGAAGCATCACGGAACCTTTCCTGTGCTTCTCTCCCCCACAAAGGTCCTGGAGAGAAGGCGTTTCTGGATTGAAGGTGTCAGCAGACACCTTCTAGCGCCCGACGCCTTCAATCGATCGTTAGCCTTTGGATCCCAAAAACGATGCATAAACGGGATATTGGTGGCATAAAGTAAGTAGAGTAAAGTAAGTAAGTAGTAAGAAGCAAGCAAGCAAGTTCTCGGCCCCGATTCGAGAAAGAATGCGATAACAGTAGGATTCTAAGAGAATCAGGGACTGAGGACACCCAAACACGATCATATCAATCTTTTTCTTTCGAAGGAGGCTGGAAATTCCAGCCGAATTCGGAACCAAACCTTCTTTAACATAAGACTACTCTTTCAAGCAACTATCGACCACGTTGTCTATTATCGCGGACATGCTCTTCCCCGTCTTCTTGGAGGCCTTCTTCAGTTTCCTCATAGTCATCTTCCGGAGAGTGAAGCTCCGCCTGACTTTATCAAGGGGGAACTCTCCTGTCCTGTCATACTCCTCCAGCATGTTCGCGTACTTCTCGTTCTCCTTCATGATCCTTCTAATCTCCTGTGACAGCATAACGCACCAGCCTCTCTATCCTGTTTATATCCCTCTCGTTCTCGCTTGCTATCTTCCTTATCTCCTCTATTATCCTCTCTTTTTCCTTCCCCTCTACCTTTATCTGGGACTTTTCAAGCATGGCAAGGGCGACCATTAGGGCGGTTCTCTTGTTCCCGTCCGTGAACGGATGCCCCACGAGTATGGCCCTCAGCAGGTAGGCGACCTTCTTGAATATGGTTTTTCCCTTCCCTGCCTCCAGAGCGGTCTCTATCTCAGCATCCATCCTCAGGGATCCTCCATACTGCTCATTTATGGACCTTATTTCCTCCTTGCTCAGGATGTATTCCGAAATCATATATATCTTTTCGTAAGAAGGGTTTATAAAGATTCCGATGCGTGTTCGTGCCCTTCAGGACATAGCCCAGAAAGTTCCGATATTTAAATTAACCTTACAATACAACAGGGATTGGGATGCAAATGATTTCCGATGAAGAGCTGATGAGAAAGCTGGATATTGACAGGAAGACGCTTGCCAGGTTCAAGGAGATACGCGAGGCCACGATAAAGGAAGCCGCCGGCATGGCAAAGCCCCGGACAGGAAAGATAAAAGTCCTCGGCATCTCAGGCTCCGCCAGGAGCCAGTATGATATGTCTCGGGAGAACTCAAGCTCGGAAGAGCTCCTTTCGCGCTGCCTTGAGTCCTGCAGGAAGCTGGGAGCGGATACAGAGCTAATAGCCCTCCGCAAATATGACATAAGATACTGCAAGGCATGCTATTCCACAGCTAACACCCAGTGCCATTTCTACTGCTCGTGCTATCCAAGGGGAAAGGGCGGGGATGACATGACCAACATACTCTATGACAAGATACTCGAGGCAGACGCAATAATCTTCGCCACGCCTGTCAACAACTTCAAGATATCCACCCTCATGGCCACATTCATAGACAGATGCATCTCGCTTGACGGGAGCCTGCAGCCCGCAGACCCTCAGGTACCGAAAAACAGGGAGCTGAACATCAAGCACATGAAATTCATAGAGCTTACATACGACAATTCCATCCCAGGCTCAGGCATGCTGCGGAGATTCCTCGGAAAGGTCGCAGGAATCATAACAACTGGCCATGAGGAAGGCGCGTCCATGGCCATCTCCAGCCTCTTCATGACCCTCAATCACTTTGGGATGCTCTTCCCTCCATTCAGCAGCATGTATGCAATGTCATCCGTCTGCGATTCCACATACAAGGACAAGGGCGTCGTGCTTAGCGAGTGCTTCACAGAGGAAGCCAATCTCCTTGCGCAGAACGTCATGGCAGCAGCCAGCCTGGTCAGAAAATCCAAGTTCAAACCCACAGACTGGAAATGCGATTACGGGACGAATTAAGCATGAGGGGCCTGAAACCCCTTGAAAGCTACTTCTCGAATATGCGCGTATTCTGCGCGAATCCACGAGGGGGACTGCTGGAATGTGCGCGATTCTTCCGGTATTTTGCGCGAATAGTGCAGGAGGCGCTGACCTGCGGCACGCGCATATAAAGCTTGTACCGATTTTCTTAAAATGACCGCAAAGCTTCTGCCGGATGAGATAAGCAAGCAGATGAAAAACATCTACAACAACACGAGAGACTATCGAGGATATTGTCTGGACAAGACAATCTGTCAGAATGTGTGTTGCACAGATGACACCCAGATGTCATGTGTAGAGTTCGCTTACATGATTGATTTTCTGAACGCAAGCTTCCCTGAACAGAAAGTCAAAGAAATCCTGACCAGGGAGAGAAGAAGGCCTAAAAAAATGCATGTGGATTTGAGCGAAGAACTGGGTTTGAGCGGAGAACCGTACTATTGCAAAATCCTGGACGATGATGGTTGTCTAGGGTATCCTGCCAGGCCCTTCAGGTGCAGAGGTTACTTAAGGGACGAAAAGCGGGGCTTGTGCAGGCCACAGGGCTCCGTGGAAATAGACAACAAATCCTGGAGAAGGATATGGAGGCTGGACGACTCAGTTGCCATTCCAAAGAGGGCGGAACGCGAGAATGACCTGGATTTCTGGATCAAAGAAATCCTGGAATATTGACAGCCTACCGGATTCCCCTTATAAAACTTTTCCCCAACTACCTTGCATGGACAAGATTCTACTCCATGACGCAGGGCAGATATTCGAGGAAGAGCCCAGGCTCATAGAGCTCCCCCAGACAGGCTATGGCGTGTTCGTTGGAGACACCCATGGGGACCTGAACGCCACCCAGACCGTGTTGGAGAGGTATCTGGGCGAGAAGGAGAACACCATGGTCTTCCTGGGAGACTACGTGGACCGCGGCCCGCATTCCAGGGAGAACATAGACCTCCTACTGGAGACCAAGGTGAAGCACAAGGACCGTGTATATCTCCTCATGGGCAACCACGAGGCTTTCAAGAAACTGGAGTTCGACCCGGCCGATTTCTGGGATTCTCTTACAAGGGAAGAAAAGGAGGAATACGGGAGCCTGCTCCTGAAGCTTCCCCTTGCAGCCTCCGGCAATGGCCTGCTAGCCCTGCACGGAGCCCCTTCTGACGTGAAGTCCCTCAAGGACATAAACCAGATAAAGCCGGACCCGGGAAGCAAGCAGTGGCTCCAGATGATATGGTGCGACCTCGCCGACACAAAATGCGAACAGTCATACACACATGAGGGTGACGTGCGCGCCTGCTTCGGGTCATACTACTTCGAGAGGGTGATGCGCAACCTGGAAAAGAAGGTCATCATCCGCTCCCACCAGCCCGGCGCGGCAGGGATAATGTACAACAACCGCTGCCTCACCATCTTCACCTCTCATGCCTACCTCCCGAAGAGGACTGTGGCTGTCGCTGACCTCGGGAAAGAGACGGTGAAAGTGGACGATCTGGATATACGGACGGTTTGAGGGTAACTGAGAAGGAATATAAATTATCCCCATATAGGTCTAAGTATGGATTCTAAAACCAATGTCCAGGAGCTAAAGGATATAGTGAAGAATTTCTGTGAAGAAAGGGACTGGGACCAGTTCCACGGAGCGAAGGAGCTGGCCGTCGCACTTATCATAGAATCCGCAGAGCTTCTGGAAAGGTTCAGGTTCAAGTCGGATAAAGAGATAGAGGAATTGTTCAAAGACGGTGAAAAGAGGGAGAAGATATCCGAGGAGATGGCCGACGTCCTGTACTTCCTTCTCAGGCTGGCCCAAAAATACAACATAGACCTGACAACGGAGCTGAAGAAGAAAATCGAGAAGAACGGGAAGAAATATCCCGTGGAAAAGGCCAGGGGCTCGAATAAGAAATATTCGGAGTTCATATGAGGCTGTATGAAGGAAATTCGCAGCAGTTCGTAGATGATGCCGTGCATAACCAGATAGCGGAAAAGTTAACCATGGCATTTGAAAGCTATTATGGGAGAAGGGCCAATCCCAGGGAAATAATGGCCTGGACGAACTCCTTGCAGTTCGTGAAGAACGTGATCGAAAGGAACTCCCTTTTCCAGAATTTCCTTGTCCTGGAATACGAGCCGCCTTACACGAACCAGAGGATAGACTGCATGATTTTTGGAACGGGGGATGACGACAAAGAGAACGTCGTCATAATCGAGCTGAAGCAGTGGTCAGAAGTCGAGGATTGCGAAATAGAAGGCAACGTCATCACCTTTGTCGGCGGTGCCAAGAGAATGGAACCGCATCCATCCCAGCAGGCGGGAGGTTACTATTACTACCTAAAAGACTTCGTCTCCTTATTCCACGAGAAGGATACAGGCCTGTTCTCGTGCGTATACTGCCACAACTATTCCAAGAAGCATAACCCGGTCCTGTTTTCACCGAAATTCCAGGA
>JBGPBG010000020.1:0-8486 GCA_041481105.1 Candidatus Aenigmatarchaeota archaeon | reverse complement strand
GAGATTACAAAGGAGCTGTGCGAAGACTCTGATGGAGTGTGGAACGAGTGCGGCTCCCTGTGCACAGGTGAACCTCCAGGGACAATGTGCGCGCAGGTTTGCGTTCCTTTATGTGAGTGCAAGTCAAGCTTCCAGTGTCCTCCCAGCTACTATTGCAAGACCTCTGGCATGGTTCCTGGAGAGACCGGGGTGTGCAGGGCTTTTTTGACAAGAGAATGCGAATTCAATGAGGATTGCAGCCAGCCAAGATGCCTGGGAATGCACGCAGTGTGCCAGGACGGGGAATGCAGGATTGTGAGCGAACAGGGCGCTCTCACAAGGTGTGGTTAAGCATATCAGCGACTTGGCAAGCAGAAGCTATTTAAACCCCTTCCGTCAAGCTGGTTCAGGAGAAGCTATGAAAATAAGGAACGTTCTGTATGCAGTAATGCCAGCATTTATGGCATTTGCTCCACTGGAAGCGGAAGAATTAGGAAGCTATAAGCAGTACCTCAAAGAGCGCGCATACCAACCGGCCGGTCACACCAATTCTTGTCCAAGCGAACTGCATGCTAGGAAAGGGTTTAAAATTCTGGACAATTCCCAAGGATACTATAAGGAAGGAGGGAAAGTTATCGCTCCTGTATCTGTTTATGACTTTTCTTTTGGGCCGGATGGTGAAAAATTCCCTGCAGTGGATTTCAGGCACGTTGCGGATATGGGGGAATACTATGGGATATGCGTGCAGGCCGGCAAGGACAAGTTCTGCGGGAGGCCTGGAGACACTATTCCTATCAGATTAAGCAGGGAAGAATACAAAGATTTGCAGAATGGCAAAAGAGTGTTCGCTACAGTGACGGGACTGGTTGAGGTTGAAAAAGATGGCAGGGAATTAAGGGAAGCCTGGAAATATCCTGTATACTTTGAGCATTCCAAATAACCTATTTCTTCCTCCTTCTGGAATATCTGCACGGCCCGTTAAGAGGGCATTTGTTGCACACAGGCACATTTTTGCAGGTCTCCTTCCCGAGCCTGACAATCAGGGCATGATATTCTTTGTAAACATCCACATCCTTTGGAATGTTCTTCTCGAAGAAGAGCCGGGTTTTGTCATAATCCCATTTCTCATTTATGAGACCGAATCTTGTGAAGATTCTGCGGGTGTAGGCGTCTATCACGAAGAACTTCTTGTTCGCTGCGTAAAGCATGATGGAGTCGGCTGTTTCAGGCCCTATCCCATGGATGAGAAGAAGATCCTTCCTGTCCACCCCGCGAAGGAAGCTTTTCTCGCTGTCGAATTGCGAAACGAATTCAGCCAGGGCCTTTAGCCTGTGCGCCTTCTGGGTGTAGTAGCCTGAGGAGCGGATGAAATTCTTGAGAACGTGGTTATGGAGCTTCAGCGTTTTCGCTGGAGTGGTTATTCCTGCATTCTTGAGACCGGAAAGGGCTTTTTCCACATTTCCCCAGTTGGTGTTCTGCGTGAGCACTGCTCCCACACAAACCTCCCACTCCGGAGGGGAGAATCCGTTCTGCATGGGCCACCATCCCTGAGGCCCGAACTGTTTCAAAAGCCTCCGGTAGACCTGAATTGGCGTCATGAATATTGTTTGGTCTAGCAAGTTAAAAAGAATTCCTTACATGGCTGTTTTTCATTTTTTTATGTTTTCCCAGATTCCTATCACATTCCCTTCGGTGTCCGTGACACGGGCGTACCAGCCCATATCCATCACCTTCTGCTTGGGCATCACAACCTTCCCGCCCGCCTTCTGGATTTTTTTCAGGTATGCGTCCAGCGAGGGAACGTCTATCACGAGCACGGGGTACTTGCTTCCCTGCCCTTCCCTTGTCATGAGCGCGCCGTTTATGGCTCCGGGCTCCTTGGGCATCATTTTTTTGTCTACCTCGACTGTGTATGCCATGTGGTACTGGTCTTCCATCTTCGGAGCAGGGGTTATCTTCCAGCCGAAAACAGCGCTGTAGAACCTGTTGGCGCGGTTCAGGTTATCGGCCGGGATTTCGAAATGAACTACCTTATCCATAAAATCACCTCAATTCTTAAAAATTGTCTATTCAGTTAACGTAAACTCGTTACCTGATCTCTTGTTTAGCGGAATAAATGCTTTGCATTGCCTTATGCACATATTTATGCAGATGCGTTTTTCTGCGTTCAAAGTCTCTATAGAGAGGTTGGCAGGCATCGCCTTTGCAGGAAGGGACTGGCAAGCCAGCAATTCATCCATCTTCACTATCATCTCCGACCTGCTCGGGAGAATGCCTTTATGGCGCCTTATCGCATGGTCAAAGAGGGATTTTTTGGCTCCCTCAATAGTTTTGCCCCTTGCGATAAAGCTGCATTTCACTCCGAGGTCAGCGCATCCTATACCTTTCATTCTCCCACCCCCCATTAGTTTGAAGGCGTCTGCGGACGCCTTCAGTCCAGAATCCTTCTTTCCAAGTTATTGGTTCTCGAGCATCTTCTTCATAGGGTTCCAGTAAGAGTCCCACCAACCCTGCTTGATGCTTTTGTAGCAGCTTTCTGGAACCCCTGATTGGAAGAAAGTGAGTCGCGTTCCTATCCTTGTTTTCTTCAAAGAGAACGTTGCCTTTGAATAGTGCTCCTTATCCTTCCAGCAGCTGTCATTTGCATGCCATGACTGGACTATTCTCCTGGCTGGAAGTAGCTCCAGGTTTGTTCCTGTTATGTATCCATCGTAGGCCATGATTTTTCCATGGACTTTGCGGCTGATGCTTGCTTTGGAGCCAGTGAATCTGGAATGTTTTCTGGAGTCCATAAGAGCCTCATAAACCTCCTTCGGTGCAGCCCTGAAGGTTATGGATTGGCGGATGTTTTTGGTTTTCATAATATCACTTCGATACCTTCGATTGAACTTCTTTCTCATAAACATAATGCCAGCAGTATGCTACGATAGGAAGAATACCGCCAGCAATTCATCAATCTTTCTATAATCCTATTTATTTCCTGTTGAGCGGGCGTGCTCCACAATCTGCATTATCTCATTCTTGAAGTGCTCGAAATCTGTCTGCATGCCATTAATGTATGTGCTCCAGCCTGCGCTTGACTTGGCAAAGTGCACGGCATCCTCTATCTCCGCGTCCGTCGCGCCGTTGAGCTTTGCCATCTCCGCGTGGAAGAATGAGCAGTACTTGCACCTCATAACAGAAGAAACGGCAACCCCTATCAGCTCACGGTATTTGTTAGGTATTGCCCCTTTGTCCATCTGCACCCGCTTCATAAGCTTCCATTCGAGTTCGAGCGAAGAGTCCGGGACAGTCTTGAAGAAGCTCGGGACAATGCCAAGCGTGTCTTTAATATCCCTGTAAACCTGCTCCCTTGTCGTGTGCCCTTCTTTTATCTGCACTATCGTTTGTGCCATAATATCACCCCTTATTTTGTTCATTATAAAATAACAAAATGTGCGAATGGCCGGGCAGACCCAAGAAAAAGCAAAGGGTTTGGAAACTGTCCAGCCATTCATCACAATAATTCTCCTAAGAGAATGAAGTTGTCAAGAGGTCAAGAGACAACTTCTATCTATTCATGAGCTTTCTTTATGTCCCTTGCGCTTATTTTTGTCACCTTAACAGCGCGGGCCTTCCTGCGCACAACATCGGAAACAATCTTCTTGGCTTCTTCCTCGCTCCTTGCCTTAACTTTTGCGAAGCCTGTGTGCTCTCCTGACATGCAGCCCCATTCGAACTTGCCAATGTTCTTGTCGTTTATTGACTGTTCCATGACCTTCGTGCATTCCTGTTCTGTGTGCGGAACCTCTACCATGTATGTGTCCATAATCTCACCTCCTCATCGGGTTTAACGAAATTAAATATGAGACAGAAGGCGACTCATCGCCTTCCAACGGAAATCAGCTGTTTACGGTGTTGTACCCTTCGCACAAGTCGCAGTAGCTGAAAGTAGGTTCTTCATCGTCGGAAAAATCCCAAAGCTTCGTTTCACCCAAACAGCTTGGGCAGCAGTTTATCGCGATGTCCATAATTGCCTCGTTTCACCACATAAGCAAAAATAAAAGATTCAATCGTATTAACCCGGTATTTAAGAATGAACAAAAACATTCTTGATAATAATATATAACGCCGTTATATATAAAGCTATCGGTCCTGTTCAAGACTTGAAGAAGGAAGGCGGCTCCGCGACCTTCAGCCGAAAATGAACATCTTTATTTACACAGGAGTTTATATTTCAAATCCCCAAGTAGCTTTCATGTCCGGATCAAAAGTACTGTTTGCTTCAGAAAGCGTCAAGGAATGCATTTGCATGCAGTGCCCCGTGCAGGCAAAAAGCCTGTGCGCAAGGGAGAAATCGAAAGCAGCTAAAAATCTTCCAGCCCCCAAGCCGCAGGATGTGCCAAAACTCTATTGCTCTTCCGGAAAAGCAACATGCAAGGACATTGACACAAGGCAGATGTGCATCTGCGGTGCATGCCCTGTATGGCACAAGTTCAAGCTGTCTGGCGCAAAGCCGTCCATGTATTTCTGCCGCGACGGAAGCGCCAACTAAAGATTTTATGCAAGTGAAAGACACTCCAACAAACAGGAAGAAATGCCTCTGCCCCAAATGCCCCAGCTACCCGCATGAGTGCAAAGGCGAACTGCTGTACTGCTCCTTAGGCAAGAGCAGGTGCGAGATAAAGGCAGCGGGATGCATATGCAACGTATGCCCTGTTTATTCTGAGAACCGGCTCTCTCGCCTGTACTTCTGCGACAAGGAGGAAGTGCTGCCCGGCGTATTCATGCGCAAGAAGCGCTCCTCAGAGAGCGATGATTTTTACCAGACTGTCGTGGACATAAAGGACATGGCATCCTCCGGTTCAAGCATAGTCCGTTCAATGGGCTCGCTGAAGAAGCTTCCTCTCTCCCTGGACGATTTGCATTTTGTTCCAGCGCAGGTGCACAAAATCCCGCTTAACAAGGAGGAGAAAGTGAACACATGGGTGGTTATAGGTCCTGCTTCGAAGAAGCCCCTGAAAGTCTCTTCACCCATCCTGATTTCTGGCATGAGTTTCGGAGCCACTTCAAAGAACATAAAGCTTGTAATCTCCCAGGCAGCTGCAAAGATGAAAACAGCCTACAATTCAGGGGAAGGCGGGATTCTTGAAGAGGAGCTTCAGGCAGGCTCCCAGTATATGATAGGCCAGTACGCTACCGGAAGGTTCGGCATCAACGAGGAGATTATAAAGAAGATTGCTGCGATAGAGATTCGTTTCGGCCAGGGGGCGTATCCCGGAAAGGGAAGCTACCAGCCGTCAGGGAAGATGACGCCCGAGGTCGCACAGCTCCGGGGCCTTCAAGAAGGAGAGCCCGCTTACTCACCCGCCCACCACAATGACATGACAAACCCTGAGCAGATCGGGCACAAAGTCTCATACTTGCGCAAGGTCACGGGAGTTCCAGTCGGAGCGAAAATAGGCTGCGGGAACGTGGAAAAGGACTTGAAGGTTCTCGTTGACGCAGAAGTGGATTTCATAGCTCTGGACGGCTTTGGCGGAGGCACGGGAGCGACGGACGCCTACGTTCGCGATAACGTGGGAATCCCCATATTCGCAGCAATTCCCCGCGCGCATAAATTCCTGGAAAAACTTGGCATCCGAAAGAGAATCACTCTTATAGCAGGCGGGAATCTTCGCACGTCCGCTGACTTCGCGAAATGTCTTGCTCTTGGAGCAGATGCAGTGTACATTGGTACAGCAGCACTGATTGCGATAAACTGCGAGCAGTACAGGATATGCCACACGGGACTGTGCCCCACAGGAGTGACCACACACAATCCTGTTCTGACAAGGGAGCTGAACGTGCAGAAAGGGATTGAGAGGTTATGCAACTTCCTGCGCGTTTCCACAGAGGAAATAGCCAGCTTCACGAGAATCGTGGGGAAGGACGACATCAGGAAATTGGATTCCGAGGATTTGGTTTCGCTCAAGAAGGAGATGGCGGAGCTTACAGGAACGCAGTGGATTGATGGAAAGTTCGTAAATAATCGGAAAGAGTAATATGCAAAACAAATACGTTCCGGGAGTGTGCAACATAGGAGAGGCGGAGATTCGAAAGAGAAAGAGGATAGGCTGGGCGTGGCTCATAGCCACAATCATGATATTCGCCGTGTTCATGATTCCCGGCGTGCCGCGCTCCTGGCGCCTTGTACTGATTCTCACTTCCACAATATCCGCATCAGGCTTCCTCCAGGCGCGCATGCGCTTCTGCGCGTATTTCGGGGCGCTCGGAATCTTCAACTTCGGGGACGATTTCAGCAAGAAGGATACTGTCCAGCAGGCCGAGTTCCGCGCCAAGGACCGCAGGAAGGCGCTGCAGATTATCACGTATTCCGCGATAATAGGGATTGTGGTGGCGGCTGGGGCTTTTTATCTGCCGGTTTAAGTGAAATGCAGGTGAAATAGAAATCTACTTCTGCAGCTTCCTCGTCCACGTCACAAGCGCCTCCAGAAGCTCCTTTATCTTATCCCCTGTTTTCTGGTCTGTGACCCTTCCGTTCTGGTCAATCTTTTCCTGGGCAAAAGGCACTATCACTTCCGGCCTGTTCAGGGGACGCATATCCAGGAAAACGAAAGTCTGGCGGAGATGGTATTGCGCCCTGCTCCCCCCGAGCATTCCACCCGAAGCACTCATTATCCCCACAGGCTTCCCTTCAAACGAATTGTCGCCGTATGGTCTTGAGGCCCAATCTATCGCGTTCTTTAGCACACCAGGAATCGAGTAATTGTACTCAGGAGTGGCTATAAGTATGGCATCCGCTTTCCGTATATTCTGCTTGAACTGTTTAACCCTTTCAGGCGGCTGATTCTCCAAATCCTGATTGAATGGAGGAATCCCCTCCAGGTCGAACAGTTCGAGCGTCGCATCTTTCGGGACCAGCTCCAGGGCCGCGCGCATAAGCGCCTTGTTATAGGAGCCCTTCCTCAGGCTTCCTGCGAATCCAAGAATGGAGATTTTCCTTTCCATAAGGATCACCCCGAACTTACTTAACGCGGCTCTTTAAATATATATCGGTTGTCCGATATATTGTCAATAGCGCGGCGGGAAAATGTAGCTTGAAGGGATCTGCGCAGGGGGCGTGCCGTACACGATTGCAATCTCGTCATGCGCATTGAATATGATGCTGCGGTAATCGCCATTCACAGGATTCCCGTTCACGTAAACCGCCAGAGGGCTGCCAGCGCTTGCCTTATAATCAAATATCTGCGTGCCATTGAAAGGCATGCCCCATATGTCAAAGAACTGCCCCAGCGTGAAATTCCCCACATAGGGGGATTCCAGATGTATTATTCCCGTGTCGTCGTGGGTGTGCAGCCAGTAAAGGCATTTGTTCGGAACAATCCCAACACCGGCCGGAATGGCGTATGGCTGGCCGTTTATGAAGATATCCAGATGCATATGGATATGCATGATAGTCGTTTCCAGCCCGCAGGGGATGCCGTCTATCGGAGGGGGCGCTGTAAGGATAAAAGCTGAATATGACCATATGCCAATGGCCGCTGCAACGAATATGATTACTACAAGCAGCACAACCCCGGAGTCTTTCATTTTTCATTTTTGGAGGTTGTGCTTAAAAAATTGGGTGCATATATCTCCTTGTAGCCTGCGCGTTTGGTCATGCACAAGAATTATCCCGCCGCCTTAAATTCCAGGTTCGACAGGCGGGTACCAATCTGGAAAAAGGCTTATAAATCCCCCATTCATAGCGTTTCTACTGCCCGAATGGGCGTTCAGGTGATTATGTGATTTCCATGAACCCCGAGGAAAAGAGGCTGGAATGGCTGAGAAACCTCCTTCTCCAGGAGGAGAAGTGGAAGGAATCGGGCCAGCTAAGGGAGCACAACTAGTGCTTTTTCTTGCGGATTTAAACAAGATACCCATATTCTTTCTATGCTCTATCTCATCGGCCTGGGAATATGGGATGAGAAAGACCTATCCCTCAGAGGAGTGGATGTCTGCAAAAAATGCAAAGAAGTATACGCAGAGCTTTACACAGCCCGCTGGGGAGGGAACATCAAGAGCCTCGAGAGACTCGTAGGCAAGAAAATCAAGATTCTCGAGCGCTCGGATTTGGAGGAGAAATCTTCCCAGCTTGTGGAGAAGGCCAAAGCAAAAGACATCGCGATTCTATTTCCCGGAGACCCGCTTTCCGCCACCACGCACCTTTCCCTGGTCACGGAGGCACGGGAGAAAGGGATTCCCTGCAAGGTTATCCACTCATCCTCCATCCTCACGGCCGTGGCGGAGTGCGGGCTCTCCCTGTACAACTTCGGGAAGGTTGTCAGCATTCCCACCCCGCAGAAAGGCTTCTCTCCCAGTTCTTTTGCGGATTCCATCCTGGAGAACAAAAAACTGGGCCTGCACACACTTGTCCTTCTTGACATAAACATGCCCGTGGCACAGGGAATAGACATCCTTCTGGGGATAGAGAAATCCTCCAAGAAGAAGCTCATCTCGGACCAAAAGATAGTAGCCTGTTCATG
>JBGPBG010000019.1:0-8510 GCA_041481105.1 Candidatus Aenigmatarchaeota archaeon | reverse complement strand
CAAAGAATTGGGAAGCAGGCATCTTGTTGTCGGGGATGACCTTTACTGCACGAACCTGCGCAGGCTGGAGAAAGGGGTGGCTGAGAAAGCCACAAACGGCATAATCATAAAGCCAAATCAGGTCGGGACCCTTTCACAGGCAGGCAGGGTGGTTTCCCTTGCGCAGGCCAAAGGTCTCTCTCCCGTGGTCTCCCACAGGTCAGGCGAAACGAATGACTGCTGGATAGCTGATTTGGGCCTGCTCTGGCAAGCTCCCCTGATAAAGACAGGGGTTATGGGGATGGAGAGGCTCGCAAAGCATAACCGCCTTATTCAGCTGTGGGAAGAGGTTCCGAGCCCGAGGATGGCGGAGATGCCATGATTGGATTTACAAATATTTTCTGATAACTTCAAGGTACTTGCTGTCAAGGCCGCCCAGTCTGAATATGACTACGGCATCAATCTTCTGATTCCTGCAGAAATCTAAATCTTCCTCTAGCCCTTTGGGAGAAAGTATCGGTTCCTTTCCTGAAATTCCTGTCGCGATGGCTCCCAGGCCGATTTGCAGCTTTTCTCCCAATTCCTTCGACTTGATTCTGATACGGTTCCTTGCTCTTGTGTCAGCATGCTTATTTTTTATCATGCTTGAGTAGAACATGACAATTTTTCTGTGGGGGTATTTTCCAGCTGGATAGGAAACGCCGAGCATTTCCAGTTTTTTCTGGGCCAGCTTGCTAGATGCGCAATATTCAGCGGTCAAGACGTCAAGGCTCAGCTTCTTCGAATGTTTGAAAATCCTTTCAATCAGCCTTTTGTTCCTAAAGAAGGAGAACGGGCTGACGGAAAGTGGCTTTCTGCCTAGAGGGAATTCCAGATCGATAACGATTCTAAGGAGTTTGATTTGCCTATTTCCCAGCAAATCGCTGTAGAGATTCCTTAATTCACGAATTGGGGAGAATGGGGAAATCCAGTATGATTCTTGCAGGATTGGCCAGTAGCCAGCTTCTACCTCTGGGTTTATTCTCCTGATATTCTCTTTGATGGAGGCGAACTCCTTGAAAGACCTGGCGGCCACATAAATTGTAGAATTAAAACTGACCATCTTTAGCTTGTCTATGTTCTCTTTGGTCGGGAACTCCTCAAAGAAGTTGATTTCCATAGTATCCTAGAATTTGTATAGTTTAAATTGGCCGTAGGTTGAATGCTCCTAAAGGGGAGCGGATTAAAGTTTTCTATGAAATCCCACCCAGCAACGCTTTTAAACACATATATATATTATATGATAATTCCATAGGTAGCGTGAAGATTATGTTAGTTAACAAGACAGAGTATCTCACTGCTGGAGTGCACATAGGCATGAAGTCATGCACGCCCTACATGAGGCAGTTCGTGTACAAGATAAGGGATGACGGGCTCGCTGTCTTCAACCTCCAGAAGGTGGATGAAAGGATAAAGGTAGCCGCGGATTTCCTTTCCAAGTACAAGAACCCTCTTGTGGTTTCCAAGAAGGAGTCTGCCTCGAAAGGCTTAGGGTCCTTCGTGAAGGAGATTGGGGGGAAGGCCATACCCGGAAGGTTTTCCCCGGGCACGCTCACGAACCCTTCTTACAAGGGATTTTACGAGCCGGACGTGATTTTCGTGGTGGATCCGCTCGTGGATGACCAGGTGATAAAGGAGGCCAAGAAGAAGCGCGTCCCTGTGGTGGCTATGTGCGACACCTTCAACAACCCGAAGGATGTGGACTACTGCATACCAATGAACAACAACGGGAAGAAGGCTATAGGTCTGGTGCTGTGGATTATTGCGAGGGAAATCCTCAAGACCAGGGGAGAGATAAAGAAGGATGACGAGTTCAAGCCTAAGGTCCAGGATTTTGGTGAGTGATATGGGTGTCAATTCTGTGAGGAAAATAGCCGCTGAAATGCTGAAGTGCGGCGAGTCGCGCATACGGATTGAGATGACAAAGGAGACTGAGGAAGCCCTCACAAGGGACGACGTCAAGAATCTCATAAGGGCGGGCCTCGTGTGGAAGGTCCAGAAGAAGGGGACTTCCAAGTTCCGCACAAAGGTCGCCTACAGGCAGAAAAAGAAGGGCCGTCGGAAAAGCATGGGCAGCAGGCACGGGACTTACAATGCCAGGAGCGGCCCCAAGAAAAGGCGCTGGATAAAGAGCATAAGGTCCCTGAGGAGGCTCCTCAAGGAGCTTAAGGAGAACGGCCAGATTGAGCACAAGACCTACACTGAATTCTATCCCAGGATAAAGGGCGGGGAATTCAGGAACAAGAAGCACATTCTCACGTATCTGGGTGATCATGATTTGATGAAGCAGAGGAAGGAGCTGGCTGAAAAGCCGAACAAGGCAAAGCCGGCAAAGGAGAAATCACAGCAGAAGAAGCACAGGGAAATAAAGAAAGCGAAGAAGAAGGCTGAGAAAAAGGAACCCAAACCTGCTGAAAAGAAAGGAAAGGATAAATCCAAAAAGTGATAAAGTTAGAGGGAAGGTGTCAAGAGACACCTTCGTCATAGCTGTCATATAAGAGTTCAAGTCATATGGTGAAAGCATGAGGCGAATGAGCATCCAGATAGTCCCGCACAGGAGAAGGAGGGAGCAGAGGACTGACTATAGGCAGAGGCTCAGGCTTCTGAAATCGCGCAAGCCGAGGCTTGTCGTGCGCGCTGCAGGCAACTCCATAACCTGCCAGATAATTTCCCATGATTCAAAGGGTGACAGGACTCTTGCCAGTGCCACCTCCCTCGAGCTCAAGAAGCATGGCTGGAAGGGCCACACAGGCAACCTTCCCGCCGCCTACTTGACGGGCTTCCTGTGCGGCCAGAAGGCAAAGAAGCACAAGGTGAAGGAAGCCATACTTGACATGGGCCTCCACACCTCAGTGAAGGGCGCAAGGATTTATGCCTGCCTCAAGGGTGCGATAGACTCTGGTCTGGACATCCCTCACTCAGCCGATATCCTCCCCTCAGAAGACAGGATAAAGGGCGGGCACATATCAAAATACGCTGAACTCCTGAAAAAGGAGAATCCGGAGAAGTACGGAAAGCACTTCTCCCAGTACATAAAAGGCTTCCTCCAGCCTGAAGACCTGGCAAGGCATTTCGAGGAGATTAAGGCGAAGCTGGCTGGGAAGTGAGGAATTCAAATAAATTCTTATTTTAGGAATTATTCCTTCAGTAATTCCAGATGACTTTTGTTAAAATGTGTTCATCTTTTTGTTTAAACCCTCAGCTCTTTGCGAATCCTCTCGTTCAGGTTCTGGAGCTTCTGCTCGCTGCTGGAGCGGAGGCCCTCATAGGCTTCCTTGGAGATTATCCCCTGCTTGTACTGGGTTTCCAAGAGGGAGAGCATCCTCTCTATCCTTTCCTTTTCCATGCGGAGGTCGTCCACGACGGGCTCCTTCTTCACGATTCCCGCGATAGTCTTGGCTTCCGTGTACCTGCCCCTAAGGAGGACCTTTATGTTCAGGCTGAGCTTCCTCAGCACCACCATGAGGAATACCACTATGCCGATCAGGACAAGGATGACCAGCACGAGCCACCACGGGATTTCGAAGGGCTTCTTGGCTGTGGCCGTCTCGAGCAGGTACGCGGCCCTGTTGTAAAGGTCCCAGCCCGCATATATGGAGCCAAGCGCTGCATCATACTTCTCGTCGGCAAGGTAGCCCTCTGCCTCCGTTATCTTCTTGCGGATCTGGTCTATAAGCTTGAAGACCTCCTCCACGTCAAACTCGTTCTTAATCTGGTTGGCTTTCATCTCCAGCTCGTCTGTCTGCGCTTTCAGCCTCGCGAGCTCGAAGTCTATCAAATCCTTCTTGGATGTGAAGACCCTTAGCGTGAAGAGCTTCTGGTCCTTTGCATCAGGGGATTCCGCCTTTATCTTTACTACGAATTCGCCAGATGTCCCCGAAGGCACGATTATTTTCAGGGGTATTATCCTGGTCTCATTCGGCTTGAGCTTGTCTATCATGGTGGAGCTCAGCTCGAACCATGTGGCGTCTATTCCTGAAATGGATATGCTCACGTTGGTTGCATCAGCGCTGCCGGTATTCCTTATCTTTATGTTTTCTATTCTCGAGACGCCTGCCTCAACCCCGAGCTCGTCGGGGAATTCTATGATTTTTATTTCAGCTCCGCCTCCTCCCCCGCCGCCGCCTCCGGCTCCGCCTCCCTGTGCGCCCCCTCCTCCAGGAGGCTGTGGAGGCTGCACGCCCGCTTCCGTAACCATGAAAGTTGCGTTTTGTGTTATTGGCGGGTTTATGTAGCTGTAATTCACCCTCACATTCAGGTAGTAAATGCCGGTGTTCTGGTTCGTGAATATGTATGCGCTCCTCAGGATTGTCTTGTTGGCAACTGCCGGGGTATATATGGCCTCTGAGTTGGAATACCATGTCTGGCTCCCGTCGGAAACCCAGTAAGTGACATCAACATCCTGCCCGGATTCTCCCATGTTCTCCAGTATGAGCTCGAAATCCAGATAGTTCCCCTTCGGGACTTCATTGTCAAGAAGCCTCAGCCGCACGTCATAAGGGCCTCCCTGCGCGACACGGAAGGCTTTCAGTTTTTGGGTTTTGAGGGTTCCCTTGCTCGCATTAATCACCCCCATGAACATGCCTGTCGGCGTGTTGCCCGGCATTGCGTACTGGTACGTGTAGTATCCTGTGTCCTTTTTTGTGAAGCTGGAAAGCTGCACTGAAAAGTAAATGTTGTCCGCAGGGTCGTAAACAGTCAGGTTGAGCTGACCCGGATCAACGGGCTGGCCGTTGGGGTCATAAACCAGGATTCCGAATTTCATCACACCGTTCGGATACCACACGACTGTGGTTTCAAGGTCCGCGAAAAGCCCTTCAGAACCCTTTTGCGCAACCTGGAACTGCACCTGGTTAGTGGAATTGACCCATATGGAAGCGCCAGAATCGTAATAGGTGGAAACCGCGCTGCAGGTATAGTTACCGAGAACGGCGTCGCTTGTGAGGATAAAGGTGGGAAACTGTGTTGCCCACCCGTCAGAGCCTGTTGTGTAATTGCTGCCGGTGAATATTATTCCGTGGATAGTCCCGTTGGGATTTGTTATTGTTATTGTTGTATTCGTTCCAGGAAGGCTCGTGTAGTTGTAGTCCCTTGACCTGTAGTATATTGAGCCTGTGTCCCCCTGTGCATATTGGATGATGCCTGTGGTGAAGTTTATCAGCAGCTTTGTGTAAACCTGGAAGCTTGTGGTATTGGTTTCATTTGTAAGGCTGTTGTCAAAGGCTGTTACCGCCGCCGTGTAGTTGCCCTTCAGGGTAGTCTGCCCCCATCCTCCGCTGGAATAGTTTGCAATCCAGCAGGTCTTGCCCTGGATTGCGCATATCGGCCAGTAAAGCTGGCTCATGTTTATTCTGTCACTCGTTCCATTAGGCCTTGTAACGTTTACGGAAACGTACGCTATGCCTGCACCTGACTGGCTGGTGGCATTGGAATATATGAGGAAATAGCTTGTCTGCTCTGCCTTGACTGGCGTCACCCCAATCGTGACAAGCGGGGTCAGGCTCGGGTTAAGGGCTATGGTCAGGATTGAGTAATTCGGGGAGGCGTAGGACTGCTGGGGGTCTATGGTATAGTTGGAAATCTTCCAGTTCTGGCCTGCCACTCCCGTCACGTTGTAAAGGGCTGCAAAGGCATAACTTACCTGTTTGTTAACAGTGAAGTTTGTGGCGTTCGTCCATGAGTAATTGGACATGTTCGTGCTGGAGGTTGCGGGAGTTATGGTAAAGTTGAGCTGAAGGTTTCCTGTATTGCTCACTGTCACGTTGCACACATACCCTTCGTTGGGGCTCTGCACCTTCTCGCAGTATGTGCGGTCTATTGTCCAGCTCCCGTTCTGCGGGACAGTTATGCTTATGTTAACAACCTTGTAGCCGTCATTGCCTGTGGTCACGTTAATTGTCCCGTTAAAAGTTCCTGGATCATGCCCGAGGGGAACAGTCGCATTCACAACCACATTTTGAATAGCTCCTGCAGCAAGGCTTGAAAAGTTGGGAGGGTCAAACTCCATTGTTATTCCAGCCAATCCTGAGACGGTGAAAGCTACGTTTGAGAGGGGATCATTGCCTGTTGAGTTCAGCGTTATGTAGTCTACTAATTTTTCTGTACCATGACTTACATTGCTTGAAATCTGGTCCTGTGGCACAACAAGAATTCTGTTTGAAAGGACAGTGACATTCACGAACGTATTATTAGAGCGGAGGCCTATGCCTATATCCTGCCAGTTTACAGTTATGTTAACAGGATAATCTCCTGAGGGCGTTCCCTTTACCACTGTTATCAGGAAATCCCCTGTGCAGTTTCCGGATTTTGAAATGTTGCCGCATGAATATGGGCTTATGTTTGCTGTCCAGTTCTGGGGTACGCTTATGTTTATGCTCGCATAGAAGGCTGTCACGTTCCCTGTATTATTCGCCTCTGCATGCAATACAAAGGAGTCATTCTGATAGTAGGTTACATTAGCTGTGAAGTTCTGTGGCGCTCTCTCGAGAGACACATTCGTTCCTGTGACAGTTATTGTGAGGTTTATCAGGTCAAACCCGTTGTTTGAGGATGACACATTTATAACGCCTGTGTATATCCCTGGGGACTGGTTGGAAAGGACTGTAACATTAACCTGGACTTGCTGGGACTGGCCTATTGCAAGGCTGCTTATGCTGGATGGTGTGAATCCTATTGCAAAGTCAGAAAGGCCTGCTGTTATATTGAAGGTTATGGTGCTTAGCGGGCTGTTTCCTGTTGAATTTACTGTGAAGTTGCCTATTATGGTGGCATTGCCGGGGCCTAGTATTATCCCCATCTGGTCCTGCGGGACTTCCATAAGGGGATGCGAAGTGACTGTCACGTTAACGTATGTTGAATTATAGCTTGTTGAGTTGTCAAGGTTGGTCCAGTTCGCTGTTATGTTAACAATATAATTTCCGGGCGTTGCGTTTGCAGGTATTGTCACATTTATGCTTTTCAGGCATGCGCTCGCTATCGGGATGTTCCCGCAGCTTGGATTAGAGGGGGCGGCTGTCCAGTTCTGGGGAAGGGAGAGAGTAAGGTTTGTTGCATAAGCGCTGGAGTTTCCATCGTTTGTCAGTGTTATGTTTATTGTGAAAGTTTCGTTGTTGTAAAGAGTGGCATTGCTGGCCGTGTACTGGACAGGTGTCCTGCTCATGCTCATGTTTGTTTTTGCAGCCTCCACGGTGAAGTTGTCTGTATCATACCCTAAGTTCCCATTCTTGGAGGCGCTGCAATTCAGGGTGTACAGACCAAAGATAGAGGGTGCTGTAAAGTTGACTGAATATGTGCCATTTGAATTGTCTGTTGTGTTCGTGACCTGCGTTCCTCCATAACTGCAGTTTATTGATGCTCCGGGTATCCATGTGTCCTGCCTGAAATTCTTCACGTCTATGTTCGCATATATAATCCTGCTGGGAAGGCCTAACGCATTCTGGATTGTAAGGTTCACGAAATACTCGGAAGTCACATTGAGAATGTAGTAGCTCTCGTTCAGGTAGTAGCCGGAAGCGTCATAGTCCTTTATGGTTATGTTCCAGTATCCTACTGCTGAGCTGTTTGTAAGGTTGAAATAATTGGTAAACAGCTTGTATCCTGCTGTTTGGTTCCCGTAACTTGCATTATAGTTCAGGACTATGCTCTGGTCATCCGCGCCTGAGGGGGTTCCCATGTCAAGGGTTGCATTCACTTTTTGCGTAAGGTTCCATGGGTCGAAAGTCACATTGCCTGTGATGAAAACAGATTCATTTCTGTTGTATATAGCATATGTGGTGCTCGGAAGAGAACTTACAACCCATTTATCCCCAGGAAGCCACTGCGTCACGTTCACGTCGTTTATCAGCCTGTCCTTCGTGTCCTCCATGATGGTCGGGGTGGATACTGTATGGCCGAAAACCATTGCAAAAATGTTCACAAGCGATGTCCCGTTTGCTATTTCTGTGGTGTTCATATTTATTCCTATCCTGTCAGGGGTGGTTGTGCTTGTTGCATAGAAAACATCCTGGCTCTGGTTCACATGGATAAGGCCTGTCATTGTACCTCCCGTCATATAAGTTCCCCTTATCCAGGATCCTGGGTTGCTTTCGTTACCTGTGACTTTGTATGTGGACTGGTAAGCTCTGTACACATCGAAGGCAGAAATCCCTGCATTTGAGCTCCTGTTTATGGAGGAATTGGCTGTATTGGTTATGTTATTCCTGACCTTGAGCCAGCTGGAGTTCGGGTAAAAGTAGTAATCCTTGACCACTTGCATCTGGTTGGTTTTGTTTGAAGTCTGGTTCCATATGGTCTCATTTCCAATCTGCCTCATCCTTATCCTCACAGGGCCGAACGTGAAGCTCGCGTTGTTTCTCAGGTCGAAGGTGAGGTTTTCCGTCCCGTTGCTGATTTGGGTGTATTCAATTGTGGGTTCATTCGCTCCAGACTGGAAGAACCATTCAGACTCAGATTCAATCCCGAAAATCCTGTATATTCCTGATGTGTTGTCTCCT
>JBGPBG010000018.1:0-8532 GCA_041481105.1 Candidatus Aenigmatarchaeota archaeon | reverse complement strand
CCCCAAGCATAACGTAAATTCCCGCCTCAAGGAAAGAGAAGGCTATGGACAAAAGCTTCTGCGTGCCCTGGAACAGGACCTTCCCCTTCTCGCTCCTCAAATCCCAGCCGATTATTTTCGAGCCAACCAGAAGCTGCAGTATTATGGAAGCCGTGACTATGGGACCGATGCCAAGGGTCATTATGGAACCGAAGCTCGAGCCCAGAAGTATTTCCAGAAACCTCAGGTTCTCGAAGTTGGCCTTGGCAATGCCATATGCAGGAATCTGCGCGAGCATGAAGTAAAGCAGGAGTATTATTCCTGTCCATTTGAGCTTCTGCCTGAAAGTCATCCTCTGGATAGGCCCTGCAACGCCCGGGAGCCTTTTCAAAAATCCTACGTAGCCTTCTCCGCCAAACATCAAACCACTTGCCAAGTATTAAACAATGTCTATTTAAATTGCTTATCGTTTATTCTGGTCTTCGGAAAGGAGCCCAGAACCTTTAATCTGGGGAAAACCTTCACGTAATATCCGCCTGAGACTTTTTGTATGAAATCAAGCATGAGATTCTTGTAATCCTTATCCAGCTCTGAAAGCCTCTTGGCAGTTTCTCCCTGGATTATCTTGGGGTCTATGTATCTGGCTTTTGTCTTCACGAAAAAATCAAAATCATTGGGGTTGTTCATGGCAAAGAAGCCAGGGTTTAAGATGTCCAGCTTGGAGGTGACTTCCAGGTTCCTGGAGGACCTGAGCTTGCTGTAAAGCTGCTGGTCCGTGAGGAGGAAGTCCTTCTCGCTTATGACCCCAGCCGCCAGCCCTGACTTTATCGCGTCCGCGAGTATCTGGAAGGAGGCAGCCTGCGTGGGGCTTGCCCAGAGCTTTTTGGAGCATTCCAGAAAGGCGAGGGCCATGTTCTTTGCTATCGCGGCATTATCCACAAGAATCTCGCCCTCCCTCACAATCAGGTGGTCCATGAAGAGCCCTATATCATCAGGCTTGCACACGCCCAGGAGCACGCTGTCCCTGAAAAAATAGTCAACCCTGTCCGCGCACAGGTCTGGTATCGGCCGATCAAGAAGAAAGAAATTCTCCTTATCAAGGAATATTTCAGGCTTTATCCCGTTGGTCTGCGCTATTTTCGGTATCTGGGAGCTCATGAACATCTGCTGGAACAGGCTTTCGTGATGCTCCTGCTTGTCCTCCTGCCTGTATAAATAATCAACCACATGGGAGAATGCCGTATGGGATATATCATGGAGCAGCCCTGCAACCTGCTCCTCTATGGAGGCGTCGAGCCTCTTGAGCAGAAAGCACACCCCGAGCGAGTGCTCGAACCTGGTTGACTTGAGCTTTGGAAGTATGAACTGCCAGCTCCCGTACTGGTTGAGGCCCTTCAGCCTCTGGAGCGGGGAGCTCATTATCACCTCAAGCAGCACGGGCTCGGAAATCTCGAACTGGCCGTATGCAGGGTCTTGGAATTTCATAAGAAGGAATGGGAATTATGGTTAATAAATCATCATGAGGAATAAGGAGAAAAATCAAATTTTAGATTTATTCCTCTACAACAGCCTTCCCACACCAATCCCTTTCTTCTTCAAACACTCTATGCCAAAAGAAAGGTCTAGGTCTTACTCCAAAGAAAACTCATGTATTTATAAGCAAAAAAACAAAATGTTTTCATGAAGAAGGTCTTTTATACGCTTTTTGTTCTTATTGCATTGGCTATTTTTGGAATCGCATTGATTTCAATGCCCAAGTCAGCGCGAGAAGGCCGGATGACAATAAATATCCTTGATAATGTTGCAGCTTCATATGCAGCCGAGTCTTGTGGTGAGGGGAACATAACGAAAACTGCGGACTACATAATTGAGGGCGTTGTGCAGAAGGTGGATAGGAACAGGCTGGAGCAGACAGAGAATGGCAATGTAACCTTTACGTATGTTGATTTTGCAGTTGAGAAATACATAAAAGGAACGCCTTTTACTGGCAACAGCGCCATAATCAAGGTCCCGGAAAATACTGCGCTTTTCACAAATTCACAAATTTTCAGCGAAGGCAAAAAATTAGGCATTTATTTAGAAGAAAACAATGGCAAATTCTTGATACATTGTGGTAATCTTGGAGTTAAAGAATTATAACTTCTTTACCTCTTCGACAACCGCCTTGCCGCCCGCCGCTTCTATCTTGGCCTTGGCGCGCTCCGAGAATTTCTTCGCCTTTATTGTAATAGGTCTCTCAAGAACTCCTTCGGAAAGCACCTTCCCGTATCCGAACTCGGAAGCGTCTATCTCGCTCTTGCCTTCCGCAAGGTTAACCAGGTCCCCTATGTTTATGGCCTTCTCACTTGGCCTTATTCCCCTGTGCTCGAGGGACTTGAACCTGGGCTGCTTCGCCTTGCCCCACCTCTTGAAGAATGTCTTCTTGTGCTTGAACTGTCCGGCCTGCCCCCTCCCGCCCTTGGAGCCTCCGCCCCTGTGCTTCTTCTTGGAGCCGTATCCGTGGGTCTTGCTCCCGCGCATCTTCACGACTTTCTTCCTTTTCGCTGGCATATTTTTCATTCGAAGGCGGAACTGAAGACCGACAGCCGAAGGCTGTCAATCGGAAGTTCGCCTTCTCTCCATAGTCAAATCATGCGTTTTAGCAGCTCGTTTATCTTCTCCCCCCTGTACCCAAGTGAGCCTCTCGGAAAGAGAGCCTTTGTGGATTTGTATCCCTTGGAAGGCGGAGAGAGACGGAAGACGGGCTTTATCCCAGTCTCCTTGACTGGCTTCCCTGAAAGTATGAATTGCGCGAGCTCTTTCGCATAGCTCAGGTCTTTGACCCTCTTGTCTCCCGCGAACCTGCCCCTTTTCGCCACAAGCTTCTCAAGCGTTTCCTTGTCTATTTCTCCCCATGTTATGAAATTCCTCGCCTTGTGGAGCATGCCGTCAAAATTCTGGTTTCCGGGAACAATCACGCAGTGGTTTATCCTGTGCAGGCGGAGCATCATAAGCGTGTCTGACAATTCCCTTGTTATCCCGACAGACCCCCTCACCCTTATGACCGCTAAAAGCCTTCGATTGAAGGCGGCTTCGCCGCCTTCTTTCTCTTTTTTCTTTTCATGCCTTTCATGAGGAGCAGCCCTTGTTCCTTCTTTTTCTTCAATTTCTGCAGCCTTTGTTTTTTTCTCAGCAGGAGTTTTTGTTTTGCGCGGTGCGCGTGGCTTTGCCACTTTCTTTCCTTCTTCCACAGAATCTGATTTTTTTGCTGGCATCACATTTCACCCTTGGTTGTGTTGAGGTTCTTCAAGGCATCAAAAACAGCATAGGCAAGGTTCGTCCTAGTGGATGTCTGCCCCTGCGTCTTGACCCAGATATCCTTTATTCCCGCAAGAGCGAGAATCTTCTTGGTTGTATCGTTTGCGACCATGCCCACCCCTTTGGGCGCAGGTATAAGCCTGACATGAACAGAGCCATACTTGCCCTCGGCCTTGAAGGGTATGGAGTGTTCACCTCCGCAGCCGCACTCCCATGAGCCGCATCCCCTTCTCACGCGAATTACATTTATCTTTGCCTGTTCGGCAGCCTTTTCCAGAGCAATCCTGTGCTCCCTGGAAGAGGCCTTCCCTATACCTATGACACCATTCTCATTACCCACCACTATAAGGGCTGTTAGCTTGAATCTCCTTCCCGACTTGTGCATCCTTGCGGTCCTCTTGGTGGCTGTCCTCCTGCTGCCACCTCCCTTTCCAGGGCTTCCTCCTATGTATATTATCTCCTCCTTCAGGTCAGGGACAAGGTAGTCAATCACACCCGCCTCCAGAATGAGCTCTCCTGTCTTCAGAACATCATCTATTGTTGCGTATTCCCCTTTGAGAACGCGATTGCCAAGCTTGGTCTTGGGCAGCCATGCCCGCCTCTCGCGGACGGGTTTTTTCATGATTATTTCCTCTTTTATCTCCGCAACCTCTTGCTCAGCCGCTGCCTCTTCCACGACCGCATTCTCTTCCGTTTCCTTGTCCTTTGCCATTCATATACCTCTTTTCATTCGCCTTTGTACCTTCGCCTCTTCTCGATTTTCAAGATGCGCAACAAAACTTCTTTAGATTTTGAATAGTTTTGTTTATAAGCCTTTAAAATGCTTTCCCAGGCCTCCTCCATCCGCTTGAGATGCGTGGATTTCAGAGCCTCATAAAGCAGGTAAAGGTCCACGGCCTGGTCCTCTATTTTGCTGGAAACCTTGCCAAGCCCGAAATCTATTATATAGAGCCTGTCATCTTTAAATATCATGTTCGAGGTGGTAAGGTCGCCGTGGATTATCCCGCTGCTGTGAAGCTTCCCTATGGACTGGCCAATAAGCCCGTAGATTTTGACTCTCTGGTTCCTGGACATGGCGTTAAGAGCATCCTTGAGCTTTCCCCCCTCAATCCACTCCATTATTATCCTGGATTCTCCGGCTTCCACTATATTGGGGGCATTCACTCCGGCCCTTCTTGCCCTGAGTATCAGGCTCTCCTCCCGTTTTGTCCTCTGCGTCCTTATCTTATCATCCAGCTGGCGTATGCGATAGCCCTTTGGCAGCCTGTCCTTTACAAGGACCTTCTCCCCATCCCTCTCTTCCAAATAGAGGACGGCCTCTGCGCCTCTCTGGATTATTTGCATAGGATTCACTTGTTTGCATATTTAATATCCTTGATTCTAAGCATTGAAAATTTAATCAAGCATATACAATAATTAACCATGTACGAAATCCTCTTTGACGCACTCCTTGTTGCGGTGGTATTCTTCACCGGGATGGCTGTGTGGTCCAAGGACCTTCTCAAGTCAGTGGTTTTCCTTTCCGTCTCCTCCATATGCACAGCAACTGTTTTCTTCCTGCTTAATGCGCCTGACATAGCCATAACCAAGGCGGCAGTGGAGGCAGGGCTGACGACCGCGATATTCATAGTGGCCATTCAAAAGACCGCAAGGTTCGAAGGGGAGAAAAAGCGCGAGGGATCCAAATGAACCAGAAAATCAAGCTCTCGGTTGGATTGGGGTGCATAGTGATTGTATTTGGATTCATGATATTCTCGATATTCAATCCAGGATTTAACCAATGGGACAACAAATCGATCGCCAGCTTCTTCATAAACCAGGGATGGAGGCAGCTCAGCGCGACCAATACAGTGACGACAATAGTGTGGGAATACAGGGGCTATGACACCTTGGGAGAGGAATCAATCCTTTTCACAGCAGCAATGGGCGTGTTCGCAATCGGGGCAGGGCTTTTCTCCGCAGAAAAAGTCCAAGAAAAAAGAAATTTGGTGAAACCATGAACGTGATAGTAAGGACAGCGGCCAGGGTGATGTTCCCGCTCATAATACTCTTCGGGATATACGTGATAGTGCACGGCCACACCACTCCCGGAGGGACATTCTCGGGCGGCTCCATAATGGCAGGAGGCTTCGTGATTTACACTCTCGCATACGGCGTGAAGAAAACTGAGATTGACATGAAGGAGATAGCGATAAACGTGCTGAAATCCGTGTCAGGCTTCATACTCATAATGTTGATTCTCTTTGAGTTCTTCCTGCGCGCAGCTCTTGTCCCCACGGAAACGCTCTTCACCTTATGGTCAGGTTCCTCCCTGATGTTTTTCAATATAGTAGGCGGTGTGATGGTTTTCACAGGCCTGCTCGTGATATGGTACACCATTGTAAAAACGGATGTGGAATGACATGATATATGAAGCTTACCTCGCGTCTGCAGCCCTGTTCGGGATAGGCATATTCTGCATAACCTACAAGAGCAACCTGATAAAGAAGATAATGGGCCTGGGGATATTCAGCAACGGGCTGCACATATTCTTCATGACCATAGGCTACAGGGACAACTCCATAAATCCGATAGTCACTGCCGGGAACATCCAGTCATTCCCGCTGTATTCGGTGGACCCTGTCCCGCAGGCACTTGTACTCACCTCCATAGTGATAGACATGTCCGTGACAGCCCTCGCCCTCATAATAATAATCTGGATATACAGGAGATTCCAGACAGTCGAATCGAAGGAGCTTGAGAACCTCAGGGGATAGAAGTTAAATTACTAATTGCCATGTGATATTCATGCCAGAAAATGAGAAAGTCCAGGAGGGGATAACCCACAGGAAGGCTGATTTCTCGGAATGGTTCTCCGAGGTGATTGCAAAGGCCAACCTGTGCGACATCCGCTATAACGTGAAGGGGTTCATAGTTTTCAGGGAATGGTCTGTCTTGTGCATGGAGGAGATGTATCGCGCCCTAGAGAAAGAGCTCCAGAGGAAGTGTCACCAGCCCGTGTGGTTCCCGGCCGTGATTCCTGAAAAGAACTTCAAGAAAGAGAGCGAGCATGTGGAGGGCTTCTCGCCAGAGGTCTTCTGGGTAACACATGCTGGAGATGAGAAGCTCACTGAGAAGCTCGCCCTCCGCCCCACCTCGGAGACAGCCATGTACACCATGTACGCGAAATGGATACGCTCATGGAGGGACCTGCCGCTCAAGCTCTACCAGCGCTGCCAGGTGTGGAGGTACGAGACAAAGGCAACGAGGCCTTTCATCCGCAGCCGGGAGTTCCACTGGATCGAGGCGCATGATGTTTTCGCGACAAAGGAAGGGGCAGAGAGCCAGGTGCGCGAAGACATGGACACTACAGAGAAAGTGATGCACAGGCAGTTCGGAATCCCATTCGTACCTTTCAAGCGCCCGGACTGGGACAAGTTTGCAGGCGCTGTTTACACTGTTGCGGCTGACACGCTCATGCCTGACGGGAAGGTTATCCAGCAGCCTTCCACGCACTTCCTTGGCCAGAATTTCGCAAAGCCGTTCGGGATAAAATTCACGGACAAGAATGAGAAGGAGCAAATAGCATGGCAGACCTGCTACGGTCCCGCAGTCTCCAGGATTTTCGCTTCGATTATAGCGATACACGGGGATGACAAGGGCCTCGTCTTCCCGTTCGAGATAGCGCCTGTCCAGGTGATAATAGTCCCGATAGTGAAATCAGGCCAGGAAGAGAAAATCCGCGCGAAGTGTGAGGAAATAAGAACCATGCTTGAGAAGGAATTCCGGATCAGGGTAGACTATTCGGAGAACAGCGCGGGCTGGAAGTTCAACCACTGGGAGATGATGGGCGTGCCTGTCCGGCTCGAGCTCGGTCCAAGGGACATGGAGAGGAAGCAAGTCGTCCTCGTCAGAAGGGACACAGGAGAGAAGATGAACGTGCCTGAGAAGGAGCTTGTCCTTGCAGTCAGAAAATCCGGCTCATCCCTTACCCAGAACCTGATAAAGAGAGCGGATTCCTGGTTTGGCTCAATGCTCCATGAGGCGAAGGACATGCACGAGCTTGAGAATGAGCTGAAGAAAGGCGGATTCGTGCGCGTGGAATTCTGCTCTCGCGAGGGCGAGGGCCGCCACTGCGCGGAGAAGATAAAAGAAAAACTGCACGCGGAAGTGCGCGGCACGCGGGCCGACATACATGAGAATCCTAAAGGGAAATGCGTGGTGTGCGGGAAGAAGGCGAACGCGGTTGTGTACGTGGGAAGGCAGTACTGATTCTGGAAAGAAGGCGGCGAAGCCGCCTTCAAACTAGCGCTTTTTCTTTTGTGAAGTTCCAGCCTTCTCCTCTTTTGGCTTTTCCGTGAATTTCTTCTTGGAGTATCTCCAGAGCGCAAATACAATAAGGGCAGCAGCAATAATCGCCAGGACAGGGACAGGATTGATTGTCATTGGATTCTGGACTGGAGTTCCGGATGAGTTGTCCACGAATTGAACAACCTTTGAGACAGAAGTATCAAGGTAACCCTCTTTCCATGCTATAAGCTCGACCGTGTAGTTCCCTGTGGCATTCGAGGTTATGCGGTTGGGGAATGTTGTCTGGTATTTTGTGCCGTCAGGGAACGTGATCGCGGCGGAATAGGATATCTCCTTTACAGTGGAGTTGTAGTCCAGGTAAGCGCTCTCATTCACGGAAAAAACGTCCTTCTGGTTCGTGCACTGCAGTTCCGTGCAGCTCATGAGGGTTATGTTTATCTTAGGAAGGCTTTCCTGGGCTACTACAAAAAGGGGCAGGACTATAAGCACTCCAAAAAGCAAAAAGGATTTTTTCATGATGTAAATTAGGGGGCTGGGATTTTTAAATATTGCATATATCTTATGGTTATGGCAAGGATAATCCTGATAGATCCTTATTTCAAGGAAGGCCTAAAGGGGTTTCCGCTGGGACTTGCATACATAGCCGGGGCGCTGGCAAAAAATCATGAAGTCCTGGCCATTGACCTTACCGCGAAGTCTTTTATAGAGAAAAGGGAATGGAAGGAAATACTGAAAGAATCCCTTGCAGAGTTCAGACCTGAAATAGCATGTATAACCTCTACCTCCCCCACACACGCCAGCGCGCTTGAGGCAGCAAGAGTTATCAAGAAGTTCGGAAATATTCCTATAATAAAAGGCGGGCCACACGAGACAAACTGCGCCGAAACCACAATAAGAAACAACCCAGAGATAGATTACTCTGTTATTGGGGAGGGTGAGGAGACGATAGTTGAGCTCGTGGACTGT
>JBGPBG010000017.1:0-8751 GCA_041481105.1 Candidatus Aenigmatarchaeota archaeon | reverse complement strand
GGCAAAGAAAGCCCAGATGTTCATAATAACAACGCTTTTCCTTGTAGGCCTGATTTTCTCTGTCCAGCAGCTGATTTTCCAGTACACGGCTCTTGACCTTTCCGCCCCATTCAGAGAGAATAACATCTACCTTCTCCAGAACACCAAGGAAATAATAAATAAAACCATCAGGACCACCCCTGACTGCTCGGACTTCGCGACAAACCTGAGGGAACTCAAGGATTTCCTTGACAAGAGAATCCCCAGGGGAGGGTACAGCCTTTCACTCGGCTACAGGCTGAACTGCACATACTGGGACAACCCTCCACCTCAAAGCGCTCCCCTGAATCTCACAATCCAGATTGTCGGGAAGTATGTGGAGACTTCTTCAAGTGTGTATTTGTATCACAAATAAAAAAACCCACCTTTTTATAAACGCGCAAGAACAATATCTTAATATGCCTAGAAAGGGTGCGATAGAGCTCAGCCTCGGTTTCATAGTGGCTGTTGTTTTTGCCGTGGTATTGCTTAGCCTTGCTATCTTGTGGCTCCAGGGAATCATAGGAAACATTGGCGGACTCACTGACGACCTGACCCAGCAGGCACAGAGCAAGCTCCAGGAGACTTTCCAGAGCACCCAGAATAATTTTGCCATATGGCCTGACAGGTACAATCTTGATAGGACTCGTGAGCTTAAGATGTCCGCGGGGATAAAGAATGATGCTGAGGACGGACAGAACCATCAGTTCGTTGTTAATGTTGTGCCTGCCGCGGCGAGCAGAACTCCCTGCCCGTCTGGTGACATAACTTCTTGCACAGGACCTGGAGGGGCGTCGCTCAAGGAGTTCATGCAGGGCTGGGCATCCTGGGACAACCAGCCAGGAATTATCCAGATAAACAGGGTTGGCTACAGGACGATAAGCGTGAAGGTCCCTTCAAATGCTGTTTCAGGCACATACATATTCAATGTGATTGCGTGCATGGATGTCTCCTCATTTGACGCATGCACCCCGCAGACGCTCAACTGGGGCGGGAGCGCGCAGCAGCTTACGATAACGGTGAAATAAGTTTTGAAATAACACTTTCTTCCAAATATATTCAGGCTAAACCAAATTATACAAAGGTATATCCATGGACGTTAGCATGATTTTCGGCATAATCTTCACGATTATTGTAATGGCAGCTCTTCTTGTTTTCGGGTGGGAGCAGATTGCAAATCTTTTGGGTTTCGGAGGAGAGGCGCAAACACTCAGAAGCATAGACAACCTGAACAAAAAAATAGATTTCATCTACAGGAATGCTGAAGGCTCAAGAACAGAATTCACGCTCGCGTTCCCCAAAGACTACAAGCTGTGCTTCTTCAATTCATCCAATCCTGCTCCTAAATTCTATTCAGACAGGTCAAGGACATGGAACCCTGACCAGACGGTAAATTTCAAGATAAACCAGAGCGGCTACAACTCATGGTATTACAGGGGTGAGGATGACGCCGGAGGGCACGGCTACAAATTTGCTTATCTTGAAACAGCCACTGAGAAGAATTTCTGCGCGGTTGGCGGGACAAAGCTTTCCATAGTTAACAGGGGTTATACGGTTGAGGTAGAACCGATTTGAGAGTGAAGGCGACAAGAGTCGCCTTCTGTCTAACAGTGGGAAAGAAGGCGTCTGCGGATGCCTTCAGGCGAGATTATGCTAGCGGTACATCGTATATTCCAGATGATTTTCGGGATAATTGTTTCTGTCACGCTCCTCTATTTCCTGATTACATACTCGGGAAATTATGCAGCTGTACAGAAGGACAAGCAAAGGGCTGATATACTCGTGAGCTTTACTCATGATGTCAGGAGCGTTTACCTGACAGGGATATCCACAAACTTCACTTATTTCTCCAAATATGATTTCTCCTCATGTTTTGCAAATGCCACGGAAAGGAGCGTGCCCGAGATAGTCTGCCTGGATTCGGAGGTTTCAGGAATCCCTATGGAGACCCCTGTGATTTTCCAGCCAGGGCAGCAGGTTTACATAGGCCGTGACTCGCTCGATTACGGATGGTGGGCTTTCGGGTTTGCAGAGGCTATTCCAAACACTGTTTTCGTTTTCGCTCCGGAGAATACGGATGAAAGTTGGGAAGTTATGAGGAATATTGTTGAGCACCTGCCTGACACCTCGGATGACTGGAGCGTGGTCAAGGTCACGTTCGCTTTGTGTGACGGCTCCCAAATCCTTTACGTATGTGGTGGCCGGCCGTGTGACAAGAGTGATTTCCTTTCCATTCTTAGCTCAGGACCTCTGGGTGCAGGCTTCTCTCCATGCACAGCAAATCCGGGCAGGAATATGAAATTTGTGACCATATCCCCAGCATGCGGATCAACCAGAGGCGTGTGCATCAATCCTCCCAACTCGAAGGGGGTTGGAAACGCATTTGTTGAGGGATCCGGAAAAACCTATGTGTATAAAGATCCACTTGATATTGTTGCGCTTTCTATCGGAGGAATCGAGAAGGATGATTTCGGCATCACAGGAGCTGAGAAGATTTACCAGTACAAGAATTCCGTGCTCATGCCAAGGCTCTCCCTTGCGGCGCAGGTTATGTCCAAGAGGTCTGTTCTCATTGCGGGAAAATCCCCAAGCGAGTGCGGTCCTGCTTACATACAGCTTTCCCAGGTTCTGGACAAGATTCCGTCATCCCTGGATTACGCTAGCGTTTCAGACATGTACAATCTGAATGATAACCTGAACCAGGCGAAAGAGGTTTACCAGAGCCTCCTTGATTTGGGGTGCGAAAGGGTTGAATATGGATTGTAAGATTCTCGGGACTAAAGCCCCGAGTGTTAGGAGAAAAGGCCAGTCAGAGATAATGGAATATATCCTGATGGTGGTTTTCATAGTCGCGGCAGTAATAGGCATAATAATCTTCCTTAGTTGGTGGAATCTCCAGCAGTTCCAGATGGATGCTTTCAAGAACAGGGAGGACAGGATTATCGGGATAGGGCAGTACATGATGGGTGATTACATCTTCACAAACGGCGATTCCATGTTTGATGATGCAAAGCTCACGGCAATAAATGCGAGCATGACGTGCCAAGACCTCCAGAAGATCCTTGGGACAAACTGGCACGCAGAGATAAAGGCCCTGGACACGGATGGGGAGAAGCCATGCAAGTGGAATGATTACCCGGACTGCAATGTCTGGAGCATATGCAGCTACAAGGAGAATGCGAAAGAGCGTTTCGGACAGAACTTCCCTGTGAACGTATACAGGAAGGTTTCAGACAAGACCGCTCTGGCGGTTCTGTATGTGGAGGTTTACTCATAATGAGCAACAAAATAAAATGGCGGAGATTTGCATGAAAGCGCAAAGCAGCATGCTGCTGATAATAATTGTAATCATGATATTTGTAGGCATGGTTGTTTTCCTGCTCGGGCTTGCCAATACTGTAAGCAATGAGGAATTTACAAGACTTTACGTGAACAATCTCCTGATTTCTACCATGAGGACTGACACAGGTTATACAGATTCGAAATGCAAGCTTGTCTCGGACCTCATCGTATGTGCATGTTTTGCACGCGATTGGATATGTGGAGATAGCGGCATCACTTGTGGTGAGCTGGCGAATAGGACTGTTACAAAATACATGGTAATTTTCGCAAACCAGACAAAGAGCATGAAATACTTATTTTTATCAACCCCTGAATTTGTATGCCGTGATGAATCTGGAAATCCTGCGAACCTTGTGATAGGAGACGTATCACTCAAAAAATCCAAGGATCCGCTAAAAATTACTTCCTATCCTGTTGTGATTGGTAAGACTTTCGACCTTAACCGTTACACTATGAAAATCCAGCTCATAGTAGCAAACAGATAATTGGGAAATAAGAATTTCGTTAGAATGTCCTGAACGAAACGTGTCTGGAGATGTCATCAATCTAAATCACTTCAAACTAAATTCCCACATTATATATACCAACAATGACAAATAATTAATATGGCTAGGGGCCAGACCGAGATTATTGTGGTTTTGGGGATTGTTGTTGTTGCTATTGTTGTTATTACTTATGCCTACCAATCAGGCATGTTCACTGGTTCTGATGTGCCCCAGGCAATAAAGGCGAAATATGATTCCGTGAAGGCCTCTTTTGAGAGCCTTGTTATGGACGGTGCGCAAAACACAATGGGGAAGCTCTCCCTTTACGGAGGCTATCTTGACAATTCCTCCTTCGCTCTTGGCTCTGTAATTTTTCTCGGGAAGGAAGTCCCTTACTGGCAGTATAACGGGCAGGTTAAGTATCCGGATGTTAAATCAAATTTCATCCAGGGGCTAAGAGACTATCTGGCAAATAACAAGGACACTGTTGCTGAAAGCCTGAACATGGCTGGAGTGGATCTGGGGGATCCGCAGGTTTCTGCAAATTTCCTCACCAATAAAATCGTGATAACTGTGAATATGCCTGTCGTGATAGACGGAACCAAGGTGTCCAAGCCTTATACAGTCGAGGTGCAGACCAGGCTGAACGAGATAGACGAGTTCTCAAGAGGGCTTGCATCATATGATGCAAGCAAGAGGCCTTTCGAATACTATACGCTCTCCTCAATGGTGATAAGCCCGATAGAGCAGGATGTGCATGCAGTTCCTATGTTCATATTCCTGACAGAATGCGGTGAGTACGTATTCAAGAGCTGGTGGGATGTGAAGCCCGCAATGGAGAATGTGATAAAAACCACGCTCGCGCAGACCTACATGCCAGGAAAGGCTCCTAATAACACCATGATGACCTCCGGCTCTCCCAAATACAGTCTCGTTCCCATAAATGGAAAAAGATATGACACTCTTGATGTTGCCTTCCAGCTGCCTGATGATTTCAGTCTCGACCAAGCAGAATTCCAGTTCACTCCTGACCCGATAATGGTCACTTCCAAGATAATTCCCATGGTTGGCCAGTGCCAGTCAGACCCCGTTTACGTGAATTATTATGTTTCTTATCCCGTGATAGTCAGGGTGAAAGATCCCCTCACGCAAAACGTGTTCCAGTTTGCCCTCCATGTTTTCATAAAGGACAACAAGCCCGGCGACTGGGCCGCCTCCGGGTATGAGAGTGATATCCAGAAGCAGATATGCTCCAACCCCCAGTGCGCGGCTGATCTCGCTGTGAGGGACAGCTCTAGCAGGCCGGTAGATTATGCGAGCATAAGCTTCATGGGATGCAATCTGGGAACGACAAATTCACAGGGTATTCTCAGGAGCCCTGCCCCGTGCGGACTTGGCCCGATACAGGTATACAAGCAGGGTTATGACACTTACAGCAGGATGGAATCCTCAGACAGGCTTTCCGGTCTCACAATCTCCCTGGTTAAGACTCCTGTAATAAATGCGCATTTCTATGGGGTGATAGTCCAGAACCTTTCACTTAACGGGAAATATGACATCTCCCAGAATGCCGTGAATGTTATAGAAACCGGCCAGGCTGTTTACATGAACTTCTATGACATGGCAAACATCAAGTCTTACCAGGCAGGCTACAATTCGGGCGGCGGGCGGATCAGCGGAATGCCTGCTGGCTATTACGTGATTGGGGGGACTTTGCTTTCCAAGGGCAATGAGCTTGGCTCATTCATTATCAATTACACATTATCCGAGGGTCTTGACGGCAAGGACCTGTACATATACCTTCCAGACGAGCTTGGCTACCAGAGTCTGACTGATTCTGGCCAAAAAGCCGGCGCAACAGTCACTCTCACAAATGTGCTCATAAAATGCGGCCTGGGTCCGATTTCACTCTCGGAGATAAAGAACTTCAAAGGATGTTCGGTGGGTTATAATGAAGTTTAAGATAATGGCTTTAGAGGTATTTGCAATACTCGTCTCGTACATGGTTTTCTCGCTCTCGCTAGCCTCCGCTACCAGCGTGAGCATAATGTTCAACGGCCAGATTCAGGAGACGGCAAACTATGAGCAGGAAAACCTTGTTAACATGCTCATAACAATGAGTCACCAGCCAAATGACATAACGTGGACAAACGTGAAGCTTGCTGTGAAACTCAACAGCGCGAGCCTTGCAAACAGCATAAAGAAAATATACCTTTACAAATGCAGGTCACAGACTCCCACAGAGTGCGTGCGCTCCGCTCCACAGGTGTTTGACAATTACGTGGATACAGAGCTCCTGTGGAAGGATATATCCGAGAAGACAGGCTCAGCCCAATACCCCCAGATAGCCAATTTATTGTTTATCGTGAAGCTTGAAGATACAAACAACAAGGAGAACTGGGCGGGATTCTTCACCCAGACAAAACAAACGAGCTACAACATATTTGACACCACCCAGCTGAGCCTTAAGGAAATGGAGGTTCATGCAAAATCCCTTGACCTTGTGGAGCCCATAAAGGCCTACATAGAGAACAAGATGATGATACCGTTCAAGTGGGCAACCAAAGTGGTTTTCTCCGGTGCGAACCCACTCTATGGAATAGGTGCCACCGGCCAGGAAGCGGATTCACACAGCTTCCAGACAGCCGTTGTTCCCTCTAGCGAGATAGCAAGCATAAACAAGGATTTCTATTTTGTGGCTCCCAAGATAAGCTCCGGGATTGCAAACCCTATTGTCCTGAATCTTAATCCGTCCTTCGCATGCGGCAACGGGATTTGCGAGAGTGACATAGGGGAAACCTCAGGTTCATGCTGCTATGACTGTGGATGCGCTGCAGGCCAGTTCTGTGATACAGCCTCTAACATAAACCTGAGCGCATGCAAATCCGACAACATGGCGCTTTCTGTCATCTCAGCAAACACAGAGCCAATCTCAGACTGTGCCAAGGGATTCAATGCGAACATATCAGTCCGAGTGAGCAACCCTCCTGCAAGCCTCAGCTCCCAGATATCAGGGACTGTGAAGCTTAACAACACAGATTATAATGTGATGTGCTCAGGCAGTTCAGGCTCTTTCGAGTGCACAATCCAGCTTACCTCGAGCATAAAATGCGGCGGCGGTTCTTATGTAATCGGTCCCGGGCTTCTCAATCTTACAGCCACCTACAAGGACGGTCCCAACAGCGCCACCAAGTCTCTTGGCACCTCCTTCTCAGGCGTGGCTGTAACATTCGACTGCAAATGCCAGGAAGGCAGTTATTGTGACTCTCTCAAGAGAACGTGCCAGTCAGAAAACGCAATCACGCTTGGCATAACCAAAATCACCTCCTACCTTGACAATTACAATCCCGGGGACAGGATTTACCTGAGCGCCAAGATATTCAATCCCCCAGCAGGCCTTGTGCTCGTGGACAAGAGCGCTACCATGAACCTGACTAATGGCCAGGTTTTCCCAGGGACCCCCGACTGCTCAGCTCCCAACTCACAGTTCGAATATAATTGCACAATACCCTTCCAGATTTCCGGATACACCAACACCCAAGCCTATACATTCTCCCCCAACACCCTTTACTTCATGCTCACATACAATGACGGCCCGCTCGCAAAAACCAAAACCATTTCCGCTCCTTTCGGTCCAGTTAGCATACCTTCCCGCTCATGCGGGGACAACCAGTGCAACATGGACGAGTCCCAGCAGACGTGCTGCCTGGACTGCGGATGCCCGAACGCGAACCACTTCTGTGACAAAGTGGCTGGCTGCATAGACCAGGATTCTGTCTCTGCCTCTGTGAGCTCTATCAACCCTGTGAACTTCTCGGACTGCAGGCAGGAGCACGCAGCCTCCATTGGCGTCACCGTGAATAATGCTCCCACGGACATGAGCCTTGACTACTCAGCTTACCTGCAGAACGCCCTGGTAAAGGGCTGGAACCTGCACTGCGAGAAGTCCTCTGTCAATCTGTTCAACTGCACGCTTGTTATCCCTCCGCTCGAGAGCGAGGGCTGCTCCCTGCCATTCAAGACCATAACTGGCAACTCCATAAACATGACCCTCTCCTTCCCGAACGGGAAGAGCAAGCAGATAACCAAGCATCTTAACGCTCCCTTCCAGGACGTTTACGTGACTCCTGTATATCACTGCGGCGATGGCACATGCGAATCCAGCTTGGGAGAAAATCCAAGCGTGTGCTGTTATGACTGCTCATGCAAGGACTCCTCCTCATTCGGGGAAAACTTCTACTGTGATTTTGACCCGCAGGCCTTCCTTGGGGGATGCCTTCCAAAATCAAACATAAGCCTGGTCATAGATTCCCCCACAGCCCCAGTCTCCTTGTCCAGCTGCGAGCTCACCAACAGCGTGAACATAAAGGCCCACATAAGCAACCAGCCCAAGAACGCAAGGCCTGAATACTTCTACGCCTCTGTGAACGGCACAAGCGCGGAGATGATACACTGCGACCAGCAGCAGATCATGCAGGGCTCAAACTACACCTTCAACTGCACCTTAATGATTCCCAAAATCTACCAGTGTTCCCAAGGCCAGACCTACACATTTGACCAAAACTCCCTTTCCGTCCTGTTGAGCTATGAAAACGGGAAACAAAAGACAGAAACCCAGACACTCTCAGCCTCCCTTCCAACAATCACAGTCAGGCAGGGAATCCGGACATTGTATGACATCACGCAGGAAGGCATAAGGAAGATGCAATCCAAGCTAAAGGACACCATGCAGACTGCACGGGACATGCTTGACGCCTTCAAGAGCTGCATGGAGACGGTCAAGACAATAGGGTACATGACCCTTATAGCTGCCATTGCCGGAGGGATATGGGCCGGCACCAGCAGTCCCACCACAAATCAACAAACTAACCTACAAGGAATCACGACAACCACCCAGAACAAAATT
>JBGPBG010000016.1:0-8800 GCA_041481105.1 Candidatus Aenigmatarchaeota archaeon | reverse complement strand
GGCTACCTTTATCCTTTCATCCACCTTCTGGAGGTTGAATACAGCGAGCCCGTCATCCCTTATCTTGTACACGAACTGCCTCATGTAGGGCGTGCATGACTTCATGCCTATGTGCACTCCAGCAGTGAGATACTCTGTCTTGTTAACTAACATAATATCACGACAACTATGAAATTAACTATACATGTATATATGCATTTAAAAACCTGCAGAAAAGGCAGTTAAGGCATCTCCGCCATCTTCGGATTAGGCACTTCCTCCCAAAGCTGGATAAGCCTGTTATGCTTTGCGAGCCTCTCCATCCCCATAACCCCTGTCTTTATGAGAGGCGCGTTCCAGAGCAGGCCCAAATCAGCTATCCAGCAGTCGTTGGTTTCGCCAGACCTGTGCGAGACCACGGGAGAGAGACCTTTGGCCTGCGCAAGGGAAACCACCCTGCCTGCCTGTGAAAGGGTCCCGACCTGATTTGGCTTTATGATTATACCGTTTGTGGCTTTCTCAGCCACCCCTTTCTCCAGCCTGCGCAGGTTCGTGCAGTAAAGGTCATCCCCGACAACAAGATGCCTGCTTCCCAATTCTTTGGTGAGGGCTGAAAAAGAGGCGAAGCCGTTCTCATGGAACGGGTCTTCCAGGTACCATATCTTGTATTTCTCAGCTGTCTCCTTTACAAGATTGAACTGCTGGTCCGTGCTGAGCTTCATCCCGCCTTTCTTGTAGTTATATGACTTCCCGTCCCAGAGGCTGGAAGCTGCAAAATCAATGCCTATCCTCATGTGCCAGTCGCTTGCGATTGAGGAGACCAGCCCGAGCGTCTCCTCCTCGTCTATGTTCGCCATCCATGCGCTCTCAAGGTTCCTTCCCACCAGCAGGCTTTTTTTCTTGAGCTCATCGCCTATTGCATACCATGCGTGTATGAGATTTTCTATCGCTTCAAGCGGATTTTTGGCCATGTATGGGATGAGCAGGAACTCCTGCCAGTCTGTCCCACCACCATGCGCCCCTCCACCCATCACATTCCCTAACGGGAGAGGGAACTGCTGGCCATCCTTCAGCCCGTTCAGCTTCCAGAGGTTGCCATGGCTCTGTGCCCTTGCGGCCGCTATGGATATTGCCAGGGCAAGATTCCCGCCAATAGAACGGAAGTTGTTTGTACTGTCAGTTGTAATAAGAAGGGAGTCTATATTCTCGGACTCCTGCATCCCTATAATCTTCTGCCTGAGCTTCGGGAACAGCCTCTTGGCCTTCTCGAAAGCGAGTTCCTTCGCTTCATTCGCTCCCTTTGAAGTGCCTGACGGCACGGAGGCTGAATAAGAGCCGGAATCGCACATAAGAACGACTTTGACGGAAGTCTCTCCCTTGGAGTTTATAATGGGGAAAAGCCTCAGGTCTGTTATCATAAAGAATAAATTATCGAGAGGATTAATCAATCCGCTCTATTCAAGCTTTCTTCTTTGTTTCGGGGGCCTGCCTGGGCTTTATGTCTATGGGAATCAGGTTCGCTTCCCATTCAAGCCTCGCAATGTCAAGCGGCTTTGTCATTCCCTTGGGGACCTTCACGAGAACAGGAGAGCCCTGCGAAATCTGCAAAGATCTTGCTGACAGAATCCTCGTCTTCTCGTACCTGCTTCTATACTTCGTGTTTGGCATAGTACCAATGTATGTATGATGTGTATATAAAACTAACTCAACGCTTGTTTTTGAAGTAATCCCTCATACTCTTATCAAATTTTTCCATATCAGGGTTTACAATTTTCGTTAGCGCGTAAATTATTTCAAAACTCCCCAGACCGCCTGGTTCTGGTCCTGCAGAGCTTTCATGCCTTCTGAACATTTCCGCCCTTTCCCTGTCAAACGCAGTGTAGGCCTTTTTCATAATATGATATTGAAGCAAAGCTTTTTATCCAATATACCTGGTTTGTTCACGAGTCTTCTGCTGCTGTGCCTGCGGCTGGTCTTTCGCTATCTCTGTGAGAGCCCTCTTCTGGAGGTCCTCAACCTTCTTTATGAACTCCTCCATCTCCTTGACCTTCTGCTCAAGCTTGCTCATGTCTACCTTCACGTTCAGGATCTTGGTGAGGCTGTTCAGGACGATTTCTGCGCCCTTGGGGTCTGTAACAATAGGGAAGCCGGAAGTCTCACCAAGCAGGCACACTCCTTTCATTCCCCTCTCCTTACCTAAACCGAGAAGCAGGCCAGCTGCCCCGACTATGTAGCCTATCTTTTCCCCTGCTGAGAATTCTATCCCGGCATTCTTGTACTTCTCAACAAGCTCCTTGTCGGTTACAGCGCCCAGGGCTTTTGGATTCTTTTCGGCCTCTCCGGTCGCTATTCCGCCGATGGTGAAGATTTCCTTTACCCCGAATTTCTCCGCGAAATCCAGGACTTTCTCCATGACCTCGTAATGGCCTTTCGGGTCAAGTGACTGGCAGTCGCCCACGAGGAAGATTATGTCCCTCTGGCCCTTTTTCTTGGCCTTGTAATAATAGAACTCATTCTTGAGGAGGTGCACCTGGTTCTTGTCATGCAGGACCACGAAGGGGAAGAAGTGCCTTGAGTAGAGCTGCGCGAACTTCTTCGCTCCCAGCTGCTCCACAAGGTAGCCCACCGCCACCCTTCCTATGTTCCCTACACCAGGAAGCCCTTCTATAAGTATAGGATTCCTAAGCTTCGGCCTTTCAGTAGCCTTTATTACAGTCATCAGAACGCACCCCACGATTATTAATAGCCTATTATTGATTTCCAATAATAAATAAGTTGATGAAGTACCCCCGGCGGGATTTGAACCCGCGTCACGGGCTCGAGAAGCCTGTATGCTTAGCCGGGCTACACCACGGGGGCGATTCGTGACTGAAGGCGACTCTTGTCGCCTTCCAGCTTAACCAACATCATAGTTGGCTGTTTGTGACATTTATCTGTTATTCTATTTAAATATTGTTTGACTGATAAACGTATACCCAAGGCATTGGCTAAGGGCCCGTGGCTCAGTGGTTAGAGCACTCGACTGATAGCTTGGAAAGAAGTCGGCTGAGGCCGCCTTCCAAGAGGGAAATCGAGGGGTCGTGAGTTCGATTCTCACCGGGCCCATTTTCCCAACTCTTTCCTGAGATTTTTCACAATAAAATCAAGCCTTTTCTTATTCCTGGTTTTCCAAGCATTGTTTGCGCCGCTCGGATGGGGTAGAGAAAAGACACTCACCGCTTTCCATTTGATGATTTTCCCATACAAGGATTTGTCATAGTTCCTTCTGGGAAAGAACCAGGAGAAGGACTTCCTGCCAACCGTCACTATAAGTTTTGGCTTCAAAGCTTCTATCTCTTTGGAGAGCCACGTTTCCGCACAAACGGGATTGGGCAGCAAGTCGCCACCCTTTCCTTTTCCTGGGTAGCATTTTCCAACTGCCGTGAGGTAAACCAGATTCTCATCATAGAAAACCCCATCAGGCAAGCCGAACCATCCCCTCAAGGTTTTGCCCGATTTGTTGTCCCTCCATTTCTGGCCAATCCGGGTTGCGTCCAGGGAAGGAGCCTGGCTTACGACCATGATTTTTGCGTTCCGGTTGCCTTGAAAAAGCGGGTAAGATTCTTTGGGAAGTTTGCAGATTTTGCATTCCTTTATCTGTTTCTGTAAAACCTTCAAATCCATATGGACCGACCGGGACTCGAACCCGGAGCCTCTCGCATGCGAGGCGAGCGATCTATTCTGGAGAGACAGCCTCCGGCTGTCAATCTACCAATTGATCTATCGGCCCGGAACCAACGATTTAGCGGTTCAATCTATTTAATTCGAAACACAACATATTAATATGGTTTTTGACATCTACACGCTGGTGGAAGCCATATGGCTTATTCTTCCTGCCTATGCAGCCAATGGTCTTACCCCAATTATAGGCCTCAAGAAAGGCCTGCACCCGATAGATGGCGGGAGGAAATTCCAGGGAGAGCCGCTTTTCGGGGAAGGCAAAACATGGGAAGGCCTGATTTTCGGAACATTTGTGGGAGGTCTGATAGGATTAATAGAATTGCTTGCTTACCCTTACCTTCCGTTTTCAATCTCCACTGTGCCCCTGAATATAGTTCCCATGTCAGTGATTCTTGGCCTGTTCCTGGGATTCGGGGCGATGTTCGGAGACATTGTAGGAAGCTTCATAAAGCGCAGGCTCAAAATCCCGCGCGGAAGACCCGCGCCTGTCCTAGACCAGGAGGATTTTATTGCGGGAGCGCTGGCATTCTCGCTGCTGCTGATTCCTCTTGAAATTGATTGGGTCATACTCTTGGCAGTTATCACTTTCATAATCCATATTGCAGCAAACATGATAGGATACATGCTCAGGATAAAGAAGCAGCCGTGGTGATTTTTTGATTGAACGTGGCTGTCAAACCCTCAGAACCTTCCTGATTTGAGAGAAAACCCCTTCAGGCGGCTTCTCGCCGTCTATCACGAACCAGCTTGACCAAACCTGGTTCTTAACCAGATTCTCATAAGAAGCAGAAACCTTTTCCAGAAAGGCCCTGTTCGCTTCGTTCCTGTCCAGGTGTTCTTTCTCCCCCCTCTTGCGCTTTATCGAGGTTTCAGGTGAGATCTTGAGATAAAGAATCATGTCAGGTTTCGGGAGCCTGAAAATCTCCGCGAATTTGAGCGCATTCTCTATCGGGAATCCCATGCCTTGGTAGGCAAGCACGCTTGTGAAATACCTGTCAGCTATGACAGTCTTCCCCTGGTTCAGCCAGCCAAGAATCTTTTCCCTGTCCTTCACCATGTCCGTCGCATAAAGCAGGAACTGCATGTCCACAGGGAGCTCATGCTTCTTGTGCAGGTAGTCATGGATGAGGTCCCCTATGGGATTCCCGTATTCGGGATAGTAAATCCTCTCAGCCGGGATTTTCCTGGAGCGGAGATGCCTCAGAAGCAGCTTGGACTGCGTCTCCCCTCCGGCTCCGTCTATCCCCTCTATCACAACAAGTTTGCCGCGCATAAACCCACTATTTTTTCGCTTTCCGGATTTCATTCATGATTATGGGAACCATAATCTCTGGAGAGCCTATAACGTCCACGTTCCTCACGAGCTTCTTTTTGGAATAATAATCTATAAGCGGCTGGGTCTCCTTCCTGTAAACCTCCAGCCTCTCCTTTATTATTTGCTCGGTCTCATCTGACCTGCTCACAAGCCTGCCTCCGCACTTGTCGCATATCCCCGGCTTTTTCGGAGAGACCGGGGGCATGTTGACCTTCCCGAACTTTATGTGCGCGATGTTGTAAATCTCCCCGCATTTCTCGCATGTCCTGCGCGCGAGGATTTTCTGTATAATCACAAAATCAGGAATCCTGAGGTTTATGACAATCTCGGTCTTCCTTATCTTCTCGAGAGAGTCTGCCTGCTCTATCGTCCTCGGGAACCCGTCGAACAGGAAACCAGGCTTTGCATCTTTTTGGGAAAGCCGCTCCTTCACAACCTGCATTATTATATCATCCGGGACGAGCTCGCCCTTCTTCATGTAGCCCTCGGCCTTCCTGCCGATCGGCGTCTTCTTCGCGACAGCATCCCTCAGCAAATCTCCCGTGGATATATGTGGTATTCCCAGCTGGGGAGCTATCCTTGAAGCGTAAGTCCCTTTGCCTGATCCCGGCGGCCCGAGAAAAACTATGTTCATGAAAGCATCCCTCCAACAACTTCTATATAAATTGGTAAATATTATGGCCTATGATATATATAAAAAACAGAAATAAGAAATCCCCATGGACAAGACGAAAGTAAAGCTAGGGGAAGAATTCAGGGCGGCGCCCGCATACAGGACTTATTATTACATCAACCTTGTCGTTATCGTCGTGCTTTTCTTTTTCAGCTGGTATATCCCGCTAATCCTTCTTGCCCCAGTGGAAATCACAATCATAATCAGCATCTTCCTCGGGATACCCGTATTGATTATCACCACGATAACTCTCTACTGGATTCCAAAATACTATGATACCCTCAAGTACAAGCTTACACAGAACGAGATGGTGTGGCGCCGCGGGGTGTGGTTCAGGAAGACCGGAATCGTGCCTTACAACAGGATAACGAACATAGACATAGAGCAGGGGCCCATATCAAGAAAGCTGGGGATAGGCTCCTTGAAAATCCAGACAGCAGGATATTCGGGTGCTTCAGGAGGGACTGGCCGCTCGGCTGAAATCCGGATAGAGGGTGTAGTGCATTTCGAGGAGCTGCGCCAGTTCATCATGGGCTTCGTGCACGGGAGGAAGCAGGCCGGACCAGCCACAGGGGTTTATGAGCATCCTGAAGACAAGGTCCTTGGGGAGCTCGTGAAAATCAGGAAGCTGCTGGAGAAGAGGAAGTGATGGAATGAGAAACAAGTTGACTGCAGATCAAGAAATTCTTTATCAGAGCTTTGTTGATGATAGAGAACTGCTGGACATGTATCCATATATCAGGTTGCCGGATAAGGAAGCCTTTTTCGAAAGGTTTAATCCAAGGAAGCCGCCATCATTTATGAAGAGGCTCTATCACACATTTTTCTAGGGCTATTTCTTCCCCGCCCGTATGAAATTCGCGAGCAGTGCCTCCAGCTGTATGTCCTCCGAGCCGCCCTGGTTGAGCCTGAACTCGAATTCCCCTATCTTCTCAATCAGTTCCAATTTAGCCAGTTCAGGAATCTGGAGCTCGAAAATGGACTTGTGTACCTCCCTGATTATGTCCTCTCCCGAAAGGCCCTGCTCTATCAGCAGGTCATAAAGCTTCTTCCGCGCGTCCGTGAACTTCCCCGCTATCGCGAGGTCTATCATGTGCCTCACGTCCTGGGGTTTTGCCTGGGCCGCCGTCTCATAGACCGTCTCTTTCGTGATTTTCCCTGATGCGGCAGCCGCCTGCAGGACGTTCGTGGATTTCCTCAGGTCTCCCTCCGAAACCTCGTAAATGGCATGAATAGCATCTTCCGTAACAGCCAGATGCTCCCCCTTCGCGATCCTGCTCACGTATTCACCCACGCCTTTCTCTGTAAGCCGCTTGAATCTGAAGACCGCGCATCTGGACTGTATGGGATCAATTATGCGTGAGGAGTAATTGCATGAGAGAATGAACCTGCACACTCCTGAGAATCGTTCCATAGTGCGCCTGAGCGCCTGCTGCGCCTCAGGAGTGAGGGCGTCGCTCTCATCAAGGAAAACTATCTTGAACTCCGAGCCCATTGATTTCACCCTTGCAAAATCCTTTATTCTTCCGCGGACTACATTTATGCCCCTCTCATCCGAGGCGTTTGTTTCCTGAAAGTTCTGCTTCCAGTTCTCCCCGAAAAGCTCATGCGCAAGCGCGAGGGCTGTTGTGGTCTTGCCCACCCCTGCTGGCCCTGCGAAAAGCATGTTCGGGATAGAACCTTCCTTCGACCATACCTTGAGCTTGTCCACCACGTGCTTCTGGTCTATCACTTCCGAAAGTTTCTTGGGCCTGTATTTTTCTGTCCACAATTCCATAGCTTCGCCTCATGACAATGTACACAGCGCGACTTAACGGAGAAGTAGGCTGCGCCTACTTCATGCAAGCCATTCGCTGCGCGACTTGAAGTAATTCTCGCGGATATTTATTAAGTTATGAACAATAGACATATATGCTGAAAAAGCTAGTTCTTCTGGTTCCCTTGCTGCTGATTTTTAGCACGGTTTCTGCCCAGGATTCAGCAGGCCAAGAAATAACCAACCCCGAGGCCGTGAGCTACCTGCATGCGGAGGTCACGAGGTCAGGCTATGTGTACCTCTTCGACAACAGCCCGTTCCAGACGGCAAGGGACCTTACAGTCACACTCACCCTCCCGCAGAACACCTCGCGCCAGGAATCTTACATAAAGAGCGTAGCAGGGCCTGACAGGTATTATGTGGGTGAGGATGCATGGGGGAATAAGGTGGTCAACCTTTACTGGGGGATACCGGACCTCAAAAAGAGGCTTTATTACACCCTTGTTTCTGATGTGGAGGTGTCGGATGGAATGGAAGCCCAAGGCAATGCGAAGTTCCCTGTCACTGATTTCACGAAGGCGACCACAGGGATAGCACAGGTCACGTTTGACCTGACATACGGGCTTGATGACATGCAGAGGTTCTTCCGTCTCGCTGAATGGGTTCACAAGAACGTGAAATATGATAATGAGGCAAAGAGCTTTTCACAGTCAGCTGCATGGACTTTCCTGAACAGGAAGGGAGCTTGTGACGAATTCTCGAACCTGCTGGTATCCATGCTCAGGGTTCTTGGATATGAGCCGCGATATGTCGTCGGCTATGCGTATTCAGAGAACTGGGGGCAGCACGGATGGGTTGAGGTTGATTACAGCGGAAGGACAGTTTCTCTGGACCCCACATGGCTTGAATCGCCAGTGGACTCGACGCACATAAAAGTGGCAGAGCTTCCTGACTCGAACCTGACAGAGCATGTTGAGGTGAAGGGAGGGCAGATAAGCATAAACTGGGAAAAGGATGAGCCTGCGGTAAAAGTCATTTCGCACACAGAGTCCCCAAAAATAACCATAGGTGCGGCCCTGATACCGGAGAATGCCAGCAGCGAAAGCTATTCCCTGCTCTCAACAGATTTCGTGCCTGTCCCGGAATGCATCCTCACGAATGTGCAGGTAAAGAGCTGCACCATGCAGTCCCAGAAAAGCTTCCTCTCCATCCAGAAAGACAGCCAGACGCTTGCCTTCTGCGGCTCCGAGAAGCTTTACTGGTTCCTGAAAACCCCGCAGACTGAAAGCGGCATGATTTATACATGCCCGGTTATAATCTATGGGGCAGGGGCTGAGAAATCAGTAACGGTCACGGC
>JBGPBG010000015.1:0-9312 GCA_041481105.1 Candidatus Aenigmatarchaeota archaeon | reverse complement strand
TTCGGTTCATGGGATTGCAATCTATATGCAATCACTTCCACGGGAAAGCTCCTCTGGAAATTCAAGACTTCCCTGAGTACACAATCCCCGCTAGGGATGGAGGATGTCAAAGGGGAAGAGACCTTTGAGGTGGTCTGGGTTCCTGAGGAAGAAACCGAGGAGAAGAAAAAGGAGCAAACCCAGATTTCTGATTATGGGGAGATGAAGAGCGATTACGCCTCCGCGGGGATGGGGGATTATCTAGGTAAGAAAAAGAAGGGGTATATTTAGCGGCCTCCGCAAGGAGATGCTCAAGAGGGCGGATGAACTCCTGAAGGAAAAGAAGTAAGCCCGCATTCATTTCTGAAGCTTTTTGTACACATTCACGAGATTATCTATCATCTCTTCCGCCATTCCATCATCCCCTATTTTGCGGTAGATGTCCGTTAGGGTGGCGTAAAAGCGGTATCCTGCAACTTCGCATTCCAGTATCTTTCCAGCTATCCCTTCAGCCTTTATATAATCCTTCTTGGCTATGCAAGATTTTGCTTCTTCTATAAGCCTTACAGCCCTCTGGAGATTTTCAAAATCCTTCTCTCGCATAGCAAAAGATTTCCCCACAAAGAAATAAAAAGCCCTACTCGTTAAACAGCCCTTTCCTCTTTATTGCCATCGGAGAGCCTCCTGCATGCCAGCTGAATCTCGGGCGGATTTGTATGGCGTAAATCCTTTCCGAATTGTCATCCAGGATGAGGGCGACCCCTTTCTTTTTCGGGAGAGTGTTCATGTATTCCTCTATATCCTTCATGGCGTAAGTCTGCATTATCCCCCGCAGGGCGTGCATGTCCGCCTCTGAGGTGAGGTGGTGGGATATCACTATATCTGACTGGGCAAGCGCGTCACTGTGGAGCTTGTTCGGGATTTGCGTGATCAGAAGCAGGGAGATTCCGGGCTCCCTTCCCTCCTTTATGAGGGTAAGAAGCGGCTCTGAGGCGGCTGTCTGGCTGTCACCGGGGATGAACTGGTGCGCCTCATCTATAATTATCCATGCCATAGGGGAGGACTTATGCCTCTCGCCTGTTATGGTCTCTATCTCCTCGGCCTTGCGCGCTATCAGCCTGGACTGGAAAATCTTCCTGCAGAGCAGTCCTATAACCATGCTCCGAACAGACCAGCCAGAGGAGGAGCGGATATAATGGGAGATGTCTATCACAGACATCTTCCCGCCCTCGAAGAACGCGTCTATGTGCGTTCCCTCCTTCTCGAAAACTCCCCATTCATCCGCGACGTTGAACATCCCGGCCAGCGCGTCCCTCACCTTCTGCTCCGCTTTCTGGTCAGACTCCACCTCCTTTATTATGTCCTGGATTTCGTATGAGTTTCCGTGCTTCTCCCGCACCCTCTTTATCGCGCGGTCTATGGCTATGCCGTGAGGCTCTATGGGTGAGAACCCGAATGTGAGCATCCAGTCCTGCGCCGTTATCTCCCCGCACGGAAGCGTGAATGTGGAGTCGAAATCCACGCCTGACTTCTCGTATTCCTTCACATAACCTTTTGGTATGAAGAATCTCATGTTCTCCATCGGCTGGGGCTTCAGCTTCCACTCCTTAAGCAGATCCTCTTCCTTGTCATTGGGCCTCTTCATGGACCAGTAAATCCCCATGGTGTCAATCATTATTATAGAGAGGTTCTCCTTGATTTCCTGTGGGAGGAGCATCATCTCTTCCGCAACCACGCCTGCCGTGTAGCTCTTTCCGGAACCGCGTTTTCCGCACACAAGAACTATATGCGGCCTCACAACATCCATATGCACGGGATTGGTGAGGTGCGCTTCCTCCCCCTCTCCCACAATATGCCTTCCTATAAAAACAGTCCCCCTGTCCCCGAACTCTTTCAGGTCAGACCTGTCCCTTCCTATTATGATTTTCTCGAGCACATCATCCCCAATTATATTTGTTCGGGCTGGTTAATATTCCAAAAGCTTGGATACTCAAAACTAAAGAAAAGAATAATCTGCCTCTTCTCTGGATAGAGTCATTGGTCAATTACAATAGATTGGGGCCGATTTTCGTTTGAAGGCGTCAGCGGACGCCTTCTTTCTGGAATCGGCTCCTTTCTCCTAATCCGGGTTTTAACCTTTCTTGGAGGCCAGGTTGTAAACAGCTTTAAGGCCAACCACCAGCGCTGCAGGTGCAACGAATGCCTCTATGTTAAGTACCATGTTCCCGAGATATCCTCCTATCAAGGGTATCCCGTTGAGGTTTGCAGCACCTACCGCGACCAGTGCGATTACTGCTATCAGGAAGTTGGTTATCTCCTTGTCATTTATGTTAAGGAATCCCACCACAAGCCCGAGGACCACCAGCACAACCATTATGTAGCCTGCTGATGTCTGGTCCATGGCCTGATAGGCGAGTCCCGCTATTATAGCAATAACCACGCCCAAGATGAAAACCCATTCTCCTAGTCTTTCAAATTCCATAAGAGTTTCACCTTATTCTTCGAAGGACGGCTTTATCCAATTGGTTCAAGCCGTCTCTCGAACTGTTAGAAAGCGATCGCATAAGGGTATAGGGGAGCAATCACATTCTATCTTTATACTATTGCAGGGTGGAGAATATAAAATGATACTCGTCAATAAGCTAATTTACCTTTAGAATTAAGTTAAAAGACGTAATTTATAACCTATTCAGCCTCTTTCTTCTTCTTGGCTTTCTTCTCTGGCTTTTCCTTCTCTTCCCTCTCTTCCGCCTGGGCTCTGTGCGAAGGCTTTGGGAGGTCCAGCTTGCTGAAGATGGAAGCCTCCTCATATGCCTTTATGACCTCTTCGTCCGAGGCGTCATCCTTTATTTTAAGGCTCTCCTTCAGCGGCTCAAGATGGAGGATGTTGCATTTCCTTCTCTTCACATTCGTGACTGACCTGGGGCCTGTGACCAGAACAAAATTGCTGTCAAGCTTTTTGACGACTACACAGTATTTTCCCGCTTCCCTTCCTGCAACCTTTATGCACATCCTTCCGACATCGAACATAAAAACACCCTTTTGGGATTATTCTGGGAATACTGAATTATGGTCAGAACTCCTTAAATATCTAATCCGGCAGCTCATCTCAGCCTGGATTTTATCTTCTGCCTTGCGCAGCTGGGGCACAGGTTCCCGCCGTAAGGCCTTTCAGGCCTTTTCTGCCTCCGGGAGAAGGAACTTAGGGCTATCCTTCTCTGCCTTGGAACACCGTGGAGCGACTTCTTGCAGTTCGCGCAAACCGCCTGCGAAGGCCTTCTCTTGAAGTAATGGATTACTGAGGCTCCGCCCGGCAGCTTTACCTTCACTTTCCTTAAGGACCTTACCCTTAATCCCGGTCTTGGCATATCAACCACTAACTTATGTTTGGAATGATGGTATTTAAGTTTTCTGGAGTATTGTGCTGTGGGTTTTATAAAGATTTTGTAACAGAAATGCCAAAAGACGCATTCAGTCCTTTTCGTGAATTGCCTGTGCCTGCTAGTTAGCTTTTTATTTGCAAAAGAGAAGATTATGGAGAGAAGGTGGAATAGATAAGAACTTGAGCATTCCATCTTCAAACAAATTTATAATGGTGAGCTGTATGCAATGCCCGGTATGTGGAACGAAGATAGACAAGGAATGGGGATTCTGTCCCAGGTGCGGGACCAGGATTTCAGGAGACTTCTTTGACGAGATATTCTCGCGCATGAGGAAAGAACTCGCGGAGATGAACAAGCTTCTTGAGAAGGATATAGAAGCCTTCGATTTGTCCCCCTGGTTCAAGGACATGGACAGGAAGTCCGTTCATCCAAAGAGGTCAGGCTTCACAATAAAGATAGTCCAGGCAGGGAACAAGCAGCCTGACGTCTCTGTAAGGACATTCGGTGACGTGGAGAAGAACAAACTAAGGAAGGAGATAGATGAGCTTGGGGCATGGCAATCCGGAACAGAGAAGGAAGCAGGCGGATCCTACTTCAGGGAGGGAGCAGGCAAGCCTGCAAAGCCCCAGGAGAAGCTTGTGATAAAAGGCCCCATGAAGACAGAAGAACCGAAAACCTCTGTCGCAAGGTCAGCCTCCAAGGTTGTGGTCAGCATCCACCTTCCTGGAGTGGAATCAGAGAATGATATAGAGGTTTCAGAGCTTGAGAATTCGATTGAGGTGAAGGCGCTGGCGAAGGATAAGGCTTACTTCAAGATCCTCACGAAACCGAGCCAGTTCAGGCTTTCAAAAAAGAGCTTCGGGAAAGGCGTGCTCCAGATGGAATTCTCATAAATATTTCTAATTAAACCTTCAGGCACACATTACACTCCTGCAGGCTTGGGTTGAGCTCCCTGTGGAGCTCGCACATTATCCCATTTGACCTGAGGTATTTGCATATCCTGCAGAACTCAGGGGTGATGTCATACGTCGCGAGCTCGCCTGATGCGATTTTTTTCGCGATGTCATCAACCATCTCCAGGAGCTTGGGATTCTGCTTGAAAACCCTGGATTTATGGCCGCGAATCTCCCTTTTGTACTGCGAGATTGCGGGCTGGCTTGTGCCCATCTTTTTGGCAGCCTGCTCCTGCGAGAGCCCATATGTTTTCGTAAGCTTCACAGCCACCATTGCCCTTACAGAAGGCAGGATCTCCTGGACTATTATCTCGCAAACGGGTTTCATAGTTTCACGCATTATATTATAACGGTGTTATTTTTATGCTTTTCGCCTGTATTTAATACCACCTGCCAATTATTCATATGTCCACAGTTGGGAAGAAAGCAGGCGGAATCTCCCTGCCAAGCGGCACCTTTTCCGGGAAAGAGATAGAGTCCATGCTTAACACGCTTCCGGTTGATATCACCTTTGTGGATGCGAAAGACACTGTCCGCTATTTCAGCCAGTCCCCTAAAAGGATTTTCGCCAGGACAAATGCTGTTATCGGGAGAAAGGTCCAGCAGTGCCACCCGCCGAAAAGCATAGGCAAGGTAAATCGCATACTTGCGGATTTCAGAACAGGAAAGAAGGATGCAGCGGACTTCTGGATAAACCTTAAGGGACGGATGATATACATCCGGTACTTTGCGGTGCGGGACAGAACAGGCCGCTACCTCGGGTGCCTGGAAGTGACACAGGACATAACAGATATCAAAGGGATAGAGGGCGAGAAGCGATTATGAGAAGGAAGGCGGAATACTGGAATGAAGGCGATTAAAGACCGAAGGCGACTCTTGTCGCCTTCCATCGAACATCACCTTCTAACTCAAATCCGCCTCCAATCGAACTGTGAAAATCCCCATGTTGTTAACTTGTAAATACTATTCCTTGCACCCGAAGCCTTAAAGGGAATCTTTATTCAAAAGTCTAAAATGAATTATTTTAATCTTTTAAGACCTAAAAATATCTTTGGAACAATATTACTTATTTTTTAAGCTTATTTAAGCCTAAAAACCATTCTTAACAAGGTCCTCAAAGCACCCAGAAACTGTTTCACTGTTCCAATATATACCGCTTCGGAAGAAGAATATTAAATGCTTCAGCCGAGGGCAGATATCTAGAGAGAAGGTGAAGCAGAGACTGAAGGCGTCAAGAGACGCCTTCCAACCAAATTCACCTTCCAACCAAATTCACCTTCCAACTAAGCATCTACCTCGGGAGAAGGATGTTTTAAAATAGGAGGGATTATAGATGAACGTCAAAAAAGTATTAGCCGGAGGTTTGGTAGCCGCGGTAGCAGGAGCAACACTTGCTTTTGGTGCCTTGGCACAAAGCGCAAACCTCGGTGCTTACGTACAAGTGACAGACAGCAGCCTCTCTTCACCCATAATAGTGGTGGGAACACAGACAGCAAGCCTAGCGACAGAGTACCCCAACGACATATTGGGAGCAGCTGACATAGCAGCAGCAGCAGCAGGATATGCAACAACACCAGTGACAATAGGCGGCGGAACGATAGTTTCCGTAGCAGGCGGTGTAGACCTTTCAACAGCCAACACAAAGGCCTATCTGGGCGACCAGCTGATAAAAGCAGGGCTCAGGACAACGCTTACAGCGACAGACCTGCCGGGCATACTGGCAAAGGGAACATTCACCGACAATGCAGGGGCAACTTACACATACAACCACTACATCACGTTCGGCAACGGCAACCTGACATTCGGAACAGCCAGCGGAAACCTGAACGATCCGAAGCTATACCTGGATTTGGGAACAAGCACAGCAGTACCGCTTTACAACATGTCCGTGGTCTTCAACAAGCCGCTTAACATCTCAAACACTGATGTGCGCAGCCAGTCAATAACACTGTTCGGAAACGACTACACAATAGGAAGCGACAGCGTGTTTGACGGCACAGCAAACAGCAAGCTTGTGCTGTTCGGCGGCGCCGGATCAACGCAGATAATATCAGAAGGCCAGTCAGCTGACATGTCTGTCGGCGGAGTCTCGCACACAGTGAAAGTAGTGGGTGTTTCAAGCACCACACAAGCCGTGATCTCAATCGATGGCGTGACGCAGACAGTGACGAAGGGACAGACAAAGGTGATAAACGGCGTCAGCGTCTTCGCAAAGGACATCTTCTACTTCGGCAAGGAGTCGCAGATCAGCCAGGTTGAAGTCGGCCTTGGCGCAAACAAGATAACACTGCAGCAGGCCAGCTCAGTGAAGACAGGACAGAACGATGAGAACACAATCGATGGGACGCTGGTGGCACTTACAGGAACAGCAAGCCAGGGAATATCAAAGCTGGACATCTCGGTGTCATCAAAGGACAGCAACAGCAATTACGTGATTGAGGGCTCAGCATTCGCAGACCCTGTTTTCGGCGCATTAAAAGTGGCATTCGGAGGCCTGAGCATAGGAACAACGGACACAATAACAGTGGACAACTCGGGAACGAATTCCGCATCGCTGAAGTTCACTGATTACAGGAACAACGAGAAGTCGATACTGTGGGCATACATGGCAAGCAGCACCACAAACATACAGCTGAACTCAAGCTCAACAAGAAGCTACCACGTGGTTGAGGGAGAGTCGATAAAGAAGAACGACTTCGTCCTGATAGCACCAACACAGGAATCGGAATTCGGCCACATTTTTGAGTACTCAACAGCCAGCAGCCTAGGAAACAGCGGGGCATACATAGAGCTCAGGGATGTGTTTTCCTTAGACACAAACAGGATATACCTCACAGACACAGTAGGAGCCGTTGCAAACGTAGGCGCAAGCTTCTATGTAGACGGCCAGCAGTACTTCGTGAACACGACCGTTTCAAGCCAGGTAGCTAAATTTACCTGGGGATCAGGAGCAAGCGCAGGTGTAACAGGAGACTCAATGTTGGCATTCCCGCTCATAAAGACAAAGGCAGGGGAATACGTGACACTGCTTCCAAAGTCGCAGACACTCGCAAACGGAACATACCTATTGCCCGGAGACAAGAACACCCACCTGTTTGGCACATCTAACACAACAGAGGCAGCAGGAAGGATTACCTACACGTTTTCCGCTGGTGTGCTTACAGCTATCAACGGAGTGAACCTGACAGCGGCGCCCGCAGTGCTCATATTCGAGCAGAAGGCCAAGAATATAGCAGACACGGACGTGCAGAACGCCATAATCGTGACAGTCAACAGCGGCACAGGATCGACAAGTCAGGTGACGGTTGCACAGCCAACATTGACAGACGCTTTGGCCATAGGGTTCTCTGCGCAGACCACAGACAACTCAGTCAGCGAGACCTATGACAGGCGCGGTGCACACGTTACATTCGATTCCGACTCGCAGGGACTGGCCACGATAGTACAGCCTCAAGACCAGGTAGCAGGAATGATAGCAGCAGGTTCCAACCCGACATTCTCATCATCAGGAACGGGCGGGAGCTACGATGCAGCTGTCAAGATAAAGAACCCGGTCGCGAAGTTCGACAATGAAGTGAGCACAACAGGGTTGTCAGCAGACCTTATCCTCATCGGAGGGCCATGCGCCAACTCGCTTGTCGCAACATTGCTCACCAGCGAGAGCACAACATGCACCAGCGACGCAAACGGCTTCATAACCAAGTACCCGAACGGACTGATAAAAGAAGTTTCAAACGCATTCAGCTCGGGACACAAGGCGCTGATAGTTGCTGGAAAGAACGGTGCAGGCACAAGGGCATTGGCAGCAAAGGTCATGCAGGGAACACTGTCATTCCAGTAAAAGTGAAATTCAATTCGGTTAAAAGCTAAGGGTCCAACTCTGGTTGGCCCTTTCCTTTCTTATTTTTTTACCCAATCCAGGTCTAGGGCTTACCCCAAAGAAAAAACCAGTATGAAAAGGCTGTAGAGCGAAAAATCATGTGTGCTTCCTGATTTTCTCCAGGACCTCAAGTATCCTTTCCCTGTGCGGGGAGTTAAGCTCTAACGCTTTCTTGTACATCTCCTCCGCCTGGCTGTATTTTTCCAGCCCCACGTACAGCTCCCCCAGATTGTAGCAAGCAGCTGCATTTTTCGGGGGGATTGAAAGGACCATTCTGTTCGCTTCAACCGCCTCCTCATACCTTCCCTGGCTGGCATACACCTCCCCCAGGCCGAAAAACGCATCAACATAGTCCGGCTTAAGCTGTATGGCTTTCTTGTAATGCTCTATAGCCTTTCCGTATTCCCCTCTCTGGAAATGGAAATACCCCAGGTCGAAATTGCTCTTCGGGTCATTGGGATTTGTCGTCAGTCTTGCGCCGCTAAGCTCCTTGTATTTCTGGAGCTTCGAGCCGGAAATTCCTTTTCCCTTCGTCTCCCCAAAATGATGGATGGGTATGTTCACTTCCAGTATCTTTCCGCCCAGCCTCCTTATGGAGTGCTCCACCACCTCATGTATCTCCCGCTCAAAGAGGATCCCACTGTTCCTGAACATCCTGACCATGCGCACAGAATCGTATCCCCTGAACCCCCCGGACTCCGCGTAATCGTCATTTTTCCGCGGCACGAAGTTGGAAAGGAACTCGTTGTTGGTGTAGTTCCTTATGATGAAGGAGAACCCGTCAAAATGCCTGTTTTTCGCAAGCGATTTCACAGCAGCCAGGTCTTTCTCAGCAATCGTTTCATCCGCATCCAGCGAGAGTATCCATTCCCCTGTTGCCTGCTTTATCGCGAAATTCCTGGCATTGCTGAAATTGTTGTCCCATTCGAAACGAAAGACCCTGGCACCCAGCTTCTCCGCGATTCCCACAGTCCCGTCCGCGGAGCCCGTGTCCACCACCATGACCTCATCCACAATCGGCCTGACGCTTGCTATGGATTTTTCAAGCCACTTGGCCTCATCCTTCACAATCATGCACAGGCTTATGGTCATGCTTATCGGCGAGCCAGTCCAGCAT
>JBGPBG010000014.1:0-10081 GCA_041481105.1 Candidatus Aenigmatarchaeota archaeon | reverse complement strand
CTTAGTGGTGTTCCAGTAGTTCTGGTTATTGGTGCTGTCTGAGTAGAGGTTAATGGTATTGTTGAGGTAGTTGTTATAGAACGTGTTGTATTTTACGGCAGAACCAGCCAAGTAGATTCCGTAGTCAGTATCCTGTATCCTTGAGTCTTTGATTGTCCAGTTGGAACCGTCATAAAGACCGATTCCTAACGGTCCACCCTTCGCTCCTGATACGAAGAATCCCGAGGCGTTCCACATTGATGCGCCCTCGACATCGTCATGGAACCCTATCTGCGATATGTTTATGTCGTCTATGAACCAGTTCCTGTAATGCGTGTTACCGTCAGAGGCGAACCTGAACCTTATGGTGACCACGCTTCCTGCGAAGCTGGTGAGGTTGAAGGTGGCATTCACCCAGCCGCCGCTGATGTCGTTATAGCCCTGGCCGCCCAAAGCCTCCACATAGCTTTCTCCGGGAGGATAGTAGCCGCCCTCTGGATACAGAATCTCCCATGCGCTTGAGGTCGTGTTGTAAAATTCTACCCTTCCGCCATCATATCCGTATTCTGCAATGTACCAGTGCTTGAACGTCAGGGTGGCATTGCTGACTGAGGTCAGGTCGAATGTCCTGTTTATATAATTATCCAAATTGTCACCCCAACCCGAATACCACATTTTGGAGCCGCTTCTGGGGGTGATCAGGCCTGATGCGCTAAAGGCGGTTATGTTATTGTTATTGCTGGAGTAGAAGTAGAGTCCAAATCCATTGTTCGAATTGGCTGTTATGTTTGTCAGCGTGTTGTTTGAGGCGTCGTAAAGTTCGAGACCGTACAAATTGTTCGAATTGGCTGTTATGTTTGTCAGCGTGTTGTTCGAGCCGTATAACAACAAGCCTAAAAAGGGATTGTAGGAAGCGTTAATGTTGGACAATTTGTTGTAGTCGGAACTTTCAATATATACTGCGCCATCTCCGCTTATATCGCTCGTGGAGGAGAAAAGCCCATTATCTATTGTATTGTAATTTGAAGAATACTTGACCGTCAGACCATCATCTCCGTTATTAATACCAGTTATATTGGTTATCGTATTGTTGGAGCTAGATATGAGGCGGAGGCCAGTGTACCCGTTGGAATTGACAGTTATGTTAGTGAGGTTGTTACTGGAGCTGGAGTACATGTAGATGCCATACTGGAAATCCGTAACCACACAGTTCCTTATGGTGTTATTGTTCGACCCTCCGTCTGAGTCGTTGAGCCATATCCCATAGTCCGAGTCAGTGTCATCCCCGTCTATCGTGTTCCCAAGGCAGTCGAACGTCACGTTGTCCTTCCCCCCGAAGGAGATGCACGTCCCTGAGACGTTCTGGTTGGCGAGGTTTGCGGTCAGTCTGACAACATCCCCCGAGGAGGCTGATGCTATCTTGTTTGTGCAGTCCGAGCAGCTGGTGCAGTTGAAAATTTGGGGCATCCTGAGCGGGAGGTAGTCAGTGTTGTTAGTTGCTGGAGTATAGCTCGAATCACAAATCCCATCTGAATTCGAGTCCGTGCACGTGTCCGAGAAGTTCCCTCCTGAAGGGTCTGTCCAGTAGTTCCCTCCTATGCACGAGCCGCCTATTATGTTGGGGCCGAGGGAGCAATTCAAACTAACGTTCCAGTAGTTGAGGTTGGAGTCATTGTTGGAGTAGACGTTCACGGTGTTGTTCAGGTAGTTGTTGTAGAAGGTATTGTAGCGGGGATGCGAATAACCAGGAGATTCCAGATAAATGCCATACACCGTGTTGTTCTCTATCCGGGAGTTGTTTATGGTGTTGTAGAGATTTTCCGCGTAAAAATAAATGCCGTGGACCAAATTGCTCGAGATAGTAACATTTGTCAGCGTGTTGTTGGAACTGCCATCAATGTAGAAGCCGTAAGCGTTCAAGCCGGCGTTAATGTTCGTTAGCTTGTTGTTGGAAGTGCCATCAAGGTAGAAGCCGTTATTCTCATTGGAATTGGCTGTTACGTTGGTGAGGGTGTTATTGTAGCTGTATAGGTAAACACCCCCTCCGTTGTTATTGGCGTTTATATTTGCGAGCGTGGTGTTGTACGCGCTGCCGTAAGAGATGGAGAGGCCGAAATCATAGTTCGAGTTGGCCGTTATGTTGGTAAGCATATTGTTCGAGCTTTCGTAAATGTTGACACCAATGGCGAAATCCGTCACATTGCAGTTCCTTACCGTGTTATAATTCGACCCGCCGCCCGAATCATTCAGCCATATCCCGTAATCATAATCTGAGTCGTCTCCGTCTATGTTGTTCCCCAGGCAGTCGAACGTGAGATTGTCCTTCCCCCCGAAGGAGATGCAGGTTCCGGCCTGGTTGGTTATGCCTGATGTCAGGTTGATAACATCCCCAAACTGCGCCGCCGCTATCTCCTGGTTACAGTCAGTGCAGTTGTTGCACCAGCTCTTGAAGACCTTGGCCTGCCTGTCCTCAGTCACGTTCATGTTCCCGGAAGTGTCATTCCCATACACGCGGAAATAGTAGCTGCTCGCATTGAGGCCGGTAACGTTGGCATAGCAGTAGTTGCCCTGAACGGTCATGGTTATGTTGGTATTGTTATAAACCCAATTAAGCAAACACACATTCAGGCTCTCGCTAGCCGAAACATTCACGAATATCCAGTTATTGCTTGTGGTGGAAGCATTTGCAGTTTGGGAGGTGAACCACAGGTTTGGCTTGGTCGTATCGGCTGCAGCAGACGTGAGGTTGACTGTGACACACATCGAACCCGACAGGTTGAGGTTCCCCGCGCTGTCATTGGCATAAACCATCCCGCAGTAGGTCGTCGCGTTCGCAAGCCCCGTGGAGTTGTAGTAGCAGTAGCTCCCGCTTACGCTCATGGTGGCGTTGGATGTCCCGTTTATGTTTAGGAGGCATGTTCCAGGGATCTCGCTTATGGTAGCGTTCCAGTATATCCAGCTCTGGTTCTGCGTAAAGGAATTGTTGGCTACAGGGCTGTTCCAGGTTATGTTCGGGGGCGTGGTATCAGCCTCAATGTAAAGCGTATGTACAGAGCCGAGAGCCAGGGTGAAGTTCAGGATTCCATTTGACTGGGATACCAGGCTGCAGTTTGAATCAGAGCACGGGTTCCCATCGAATGTAGCTGTATAGACTGGTGACGAATTCATCATCACAACGGTCAGGTTTGTCGAGCCCTCCCCGTCAAGGATTACCGTTGCATTATTTGCATTCATCGCTTGGGCAGTTGCTGACAGGACAAGTATGTCACCGTTGGAAAGAGAGCGTATTTCCGGTGTTGCTGTATAGAGGGATGTTACGTTGGCAATGCTCGGATCTGTATTATTGGATTTCCACCAAGGACCGGAGCCTGTAAGCTTGACTGCCAAGAAGTAAAAGCTCCACGAATAGTCCATGGACCAGTTTATGCCAGTGAAATTGGTCTGGTTGAAAAGGTAATCACCGGAAGAAACTACCGACTGGTTTTTATCCGTTACCCCATCATAGGTTGCATATCTCTGGACACCTAATACGGGCGAGCCGCTGGATTTGTACCAGACTGAAAGATTTATGCTGTCCAGAAGGTATGCCGGCGCTTCTGGAAGCTGGTCCGGAGAGGCCTGAATCCAGACACCACAGTTCCTTGTTTCCTCTTCTGCCGGAGGGTTGGAGAGAAGCGTTCCCGTATCGTTTAAAGCTACAGTTTTTGGTTGTCCATGGGTCGGCTGGTCATCCCTGAAGTAGTATGTCGTTGTCTGGTTTCCTGTTGCATTGACCAGGTATTTGTAGTACCTGATTTCCGTGTTGCCGTAGGAGTCCGTTATGTTCACAACCAGCGTGTATGTCCCCACTCTCGAGGGAGTGAAGTTGCCCGTTATCTGCGCCCCGTTCTTGCTTTCGTTCAGTGTTTCGCTTGGATATACTGTCAGGTTGTACGCGCATGCAGGGCAGGCTGTGCCGTTGGGGTAGGACATGTTTATGGTGAAGTTTACCTGCTGTCCCACGCCAAAAGTCCTGTTGGTTTCCGTGAAATTGTGCATCGCTGTGACAAGATTGTGCAGAAAACTGTTCCAGGAGTAGGAGTTGACGGAATTATCATATAAGCCCCACCTGTTTTTCGAAATCGTGCTGTTCTGGATGCTGGTGTAGCTGGAAGATGAAAGGTAGAGGCCATACTGGTAGTTCGAGTTGGCCGTTATGTTGATGAGGGTGCTGTACGGGCTGAACCAGAGGGAGAGGCCGTCGTAATAGTTTGAGCTGGCAGTTATGCCCGTGAGCGTGTTGTTCGAGCTGGAGGAGAGGTAGAGGCCGTACAAGGAGTTCGAGTTGGCGGTTATGTTCGTGAGCGTATTGCCCGAGCTGGAGGAGAGGTAGAGGCCGTACAAGGAGTTCGAGTTGGCGGTTATGCCCGTGACCGTGTTGTTCGAGCTGTATAACTGATAAACCCCATTCCCCAAATTTCCGCTCGCGTTCACGCCCGTGAGCGTGTTGCTGGAGCTGGACCCGAGGTAGAGGCCGTAATAGGAGTTCGAGTTCGCAGTCACGTTCGTGACCGTGTTGTTCGAGCTGTAGTAGAGGTAGAGGCCGTAATAGGAGTTCGAGTTCGCAGTCACGTTCGTGACCGTGTTGTTCGAGCTGTAGTAGAGCAAGAGGCCGTTATTGTTCTGCGAGGCATTTATGCTTGAGAGGGAGATGTTCCCGGAATCCCACACATAAACCCCTGAGCCTGAGGAGTAAGTGTTCAGGAACGCCGAGCTGTTCCTGATCACGGAATTGTTCGAGTACCTCATGTATATCCCGTACTGGAAATAGGAGATGTTCGAGCAGTTCTGGATGGTTATCCAGTCTGAGTCCAGATTAGAATAGAAAGACACATTTATCCCATGTCCAGAGCCTGAGGAAGTCCTGTATATCTTCTTCCCGTCGCAGTCCAGCGTGACGTTGTCCTTCCCGTTGAACTGGATGCAGGTGTCTGTGGCGGGGAGGTCTGCCGTCAGCTGCAGCGTGTCCCCCGAGGACATGGAACTGTTCTGTAGGTATTGGGAACATGTAGCACATGTGGTGCAGTTGAAGGTGGTGGGGCCTCCCGCCGCATAAGAATAATTAACCGTAAGCGTCCTCTGCTCAGTAGAATTAACATTCCCAGCCGCATCCTGCGCATAGGCCCTGTAAGTATAGTTGCCCCCAACCAAGCCAGTGAAGTTACGGTAAAGCCTGTACAACCCCGCGTTATAAGAGGCATTTATCTCCTCGGGGGATAGGGCGCGGTTGTAGATATAAATATCATCCATGAGTCCACTAAAGTATGCGCCGACATCATTCCTATCCCCGATATATAGTTTGTTGTCTGCGGTTCCTAAGCCGAAAGCTGTTTGCTGACTTAAACTTTGTGAAACTCCGTTAAGATAGATAGCTTCGGAATTGGAGTTTGTATTCCAGACAAAAACGAAATGGTACCAGGTTCCTGTTGACAGGGGATTGCCGCTGATTGCATATTCATAACTTGTGCCGGCCTTTGCGATGATGAAGGTAATGGTGTTTGTTGCTCCGACATCGTTACCAAGGGCTATCATGGTGACGTTGCTCCCGTCAATGTTCTTCATCAAGACCCTGCGGTTGTAGCCGCTGACATCTAAACTGAAGGTGGTGATATTCAGCCACATTGATACAGTGATATTATTGGTGCTTGGATTCATGCTGGGGCCTGGAGAAGAAATTACATAATCATCACTCCCGTCAAATTGGAGGGCCTTCCCAAACTTACCCGAACTATTGTAAACAGGGCAAGTCCCTCCAGAGCACGTCCCGTTGTTGTACCAAGTCCCCCAGTCCTCAAAGAATGTGTTATTCTCCCCAGTCTCATTATTGAACCTCCACCACCCCACCAGCGAGCGGTTCCAGTCTATCAACCCAGTGGTATTGCTTGCGTCCGAAACAGAGACATTCACATAGCTCCAGTTCCTGCTCACAATTGAGTTGTTGTCGTCAGTCGGGCTCACGAATAGGATGGAGGGAGGTGTTGTGTCCGCTCCTGTATAAGAATAATTAACTGTCAATGTCCTCGTCTCGGTCGAGTTCACGTTGCCTGCTGTGTCCTGCGCATAAGCCCTGTAGGTATAGTTGCCCTCAACCAAACCAGTGAAGTTGTGCTGGAGGCGGTAGAGGCCTGCGTTATACGAGGCGTTTATTTCCTCGGTGGAGAGTGTCCTGTTGTAAATGCGGGCTTCGTCGATGGTGCCGTTTAGATATTCCTGGTCAGCAGTTCCGGAGCCATCCTGCACCCATCTCCTTTCGGAGCCGAATGCCCTTAAATTCGTTGTAATAGCCCCGCCTGATTCTGAGCCTGAATTTGTCCCCTGTGATATTCCGTCCAGAAATAGTTCTATTGTGCTGCCAGAATTTCTTGTTAACACAAAATGGTGCCAGTTGCCATTGTTTACTGTTCCGCCTGTAACCCTGGCATATCCGGAACCGCCGCTATCTTGCCTTACCAATGCCATTAATTTGCCGGCATCCGTCACTGGACCGTCATATCCTAGCATGATATCTAAAACAACTCCACTCTCCCCCGAATTCCTCTGGGAAACAATGGGTCCATAGCTCTCGGTTGTTTTAACCCATCCTTCAAACGTGAACGGGGAATTTGCCCCGAAATTAATGCTGGAAGAACTGCCATAATCTACATAATCATCGCTCCCGTCAAACTCCAGCCCCTTCCCGTACTTCCCCGTGGTTATGTTGCTCGTGCTCAAGCCTCCTTGGAACGTCCCGAAGTTCCCGTATGTGGAATTGTCAAAAACCCCGGAGGAGTTGTAAGAGTCGAAAGACCACCAGCCCGCGAGTGAGCGGTTCCAGTCAATAAGGGCTGTGGTGTTGCTCGCGTCCGAAATGGAGACGTTCACATACGACCAGTTCCTGCTCAGAATTGAGTTGTTGTCGTCAGTGGGAGGGACGAAGGAGATTGATGGTGGGGTGATATCTCCTGTTGAGGTGAAGTTTACTGTGACACACATCGAACCTGAAAGGTTGAGATTGCCTGCGCTGTCGTTCGCATAAACGCGTCCGCAGTAAGTGGTCTGGTTGGTAAGGGAGGTGGAGTTGTAATAGCAGTAATTGCCGCTTATGCTCATGGTGGTGTTGGATGTTCCGTTTATGTTTAGGATGCATACAGCTGGGATTTCGCTTATGCTCACGTTCCAATATATCCAGTTCTGGTTCTGCGTGAAGGAGTTGTTTGAGCTTGGGGTGTTCCAAGTTATGTTCGGCGTGACTGTATCCACAGTCACCTGCCTGTCCTCAGTAACATACACGTTTGCGCTGCCGGTCTTGTTGCCATACACCCGGAAGTAGTAGCTTCCTGAAGTGAGGGAGGTCATGTTCACATAGCAGTAGCTTCCCGTGGGGGTCATGCTCACATTGCTCCAGCTCCCGTTGTACCAGTTCAGCGTGCACCAGCTAAGGGTCTCGTTAGCAGTGACGTTCACGAATATCCAGCTGTTTCCCGTAGTGGACTGGTTGCTTGAAGGAGACACAAACGCGAGCTGGGGCGGGTTCTTCGCAAGCGGTTCATAATCCCAGTCATATGTGTTCGGCCCGAGCTGATAGTCATTATCGCAAATCCCGTTCCAGTCCGAGTCAAGGCAGCCGTCAGAGAAGTTCTGGCCGTCTGGGTCTGTGTAGTAGTTCCCGCCTATGCACGGACCGCCTATTATGTTCGGCCCTGCGGAACAGTTCAGCGAGGTGTTGAAGTAGTTGGGATTGATTATATCAGTGTCTATCTTCACGTTCAGCGTGTTGTTCAGGTAGTTGTTCCAGATGCGGTTGTATTCGGAGTCGAATTGTGAACCACTTCCTAACCATTGATCATCCAGATATATGCCTGCATTGGTGTTGTTCCTAAGGGTCGAGCGGGTTATGTTGTTATAGTCGGAGTTGTAGTATATTACGATTCCGTACAAGGAGTTCGAACTGGCCGTGATGTTAGTGAGCGTATTGTTCGAGCTTCCTGCGAGGAAGAGGCCGTAAGTGTTGGAATTGGCGGTTATGTTCTGGAGGGTGTTGTAGGAACCGTCAAGATAGAGGCCGTAACTGTTCGAGTTCGCAGTCACATTCGTGAGCGTGTTGTACGAGCTGTAGTTGAGGTAGAGGCCGTATGAATAGTTCCTTAATTCTATGCCCTCTATTTTCACATATGTTTTGTTATACGCATAGATTCCATATCCACTATCGTCCAAGCCGTCAAATATTACAGGAGTTTCATTGTAGTTCTTCATTGTTATCATATAGCTTGAATTTATCCCGCTGTTTTGGAAAATAACATGCTCATCCGTATATGTGCCTCCCAAGACAAGAACAGTATCCCCGCCATCAACTCCGCTTGCCGCATAATTTGGTGTCGCCCACGCAGTGCCTATTGTAAGTCCATCCAGGGAGTTGTTGCCGTTGGTCTTAACGTAATATGTGCTTGGGGAATTATCCAGAATCACTACAAAGCTTTCTCCCGGCTCCATGTTTTTGGTGTAACTCTTTGAGACTGGTTTAAGCAGATTTCCAGACTCATTGTACCAATTTACAAAATATTGGCTCTTCAGTGTCACGTTTGCGTCATAACCATAGTTATTGGTTATGTTGCAGGTATAGTTGAAGCCTGAAGGCGTGCAGTCGGACTTCACGTTCTTCCACTGAGTTAAGCAGTCCGGGCAATAACTATGGCCTTCGGGGTTGTACGCCATATATTTCCAGTCGCTTGCCCCCTCGCCGAAATCCAACGCATACACATACCAGGAATCAGTAGCAATGTAGACCTTGCCCTTTGAAATGGCCGGGCCGGAATACACGCTGGCAGTCGCATTGAACTTCCATACAAGAGAGCAATCAGTGGCGTTTATTGCGTATATGTAATTATCCACGCTGCCGAATATCACAAGCCCCCCGCTTATTGAGGCTCCCTGGTATATGTCGTTTCCTGTCTCGAAGCTGCATATGGTTGAGCCATTGGTGCGGTTGAGGGAGTATAAGATGTTATCCTTCCCGCCCACCCAAAGAGTGCCATTGTATATTGCCATTGTTGAAAGTATCTGACCCAAACCACTCCTGTCCCATTGCCATATTGTGCTCCCGTTCGTTTCGTTTATTGCCATAACATACGGGATGGAGCCAACATAAATGATCCCGTCCATTATCGAAGGCTTCATATCCCAGAACCCAACAAAAGACGTCTTTTGCCATATAAGGGAGCCGTTGGTTGCGTTGAGGTGCACAAGCACACCATTGTTGGAACCTATTGTTATGGTGTCGTTCCAGTAAAGAGGCGTACTTACGACATAGCTCGCCCCTGTGATAGTGTAATTCCATTTGATGCTGCAGTCGGACTTGTTGAACGCAAACACCTTGTTGTTGCCATAGCTTCCACTGTATATCATGCCATCGCTCTGCACAAGAGAGTTGGAAATTCCATCCCCTCCGACCGTCTGGTTGCATATCTGCTCTCCTGTTAGCTTGTTGAACTTGTATATGCTGTCAGGGCCGTCCATGTATGTGTTTATATACACGTAAGTTCCCTGGTTATCCAGAAGAGGCGTACCGTCCGAATCGCCTATGTACCTGGTCCACACAACGCTTCCCGTCTCCGTGTCAAACGCCGTTATGTTCTCTATGCCAGGGTTTCCTGATACTGATTTGCCTGCCACATAGCCTGTGTTGTTTTCTGTCACCACAGAGCCGAATTCGTCATATGTTCCTGTGAAGTTGCCCTTCCACAGCAAAGTGTGGCCATACATCGTTCCCGGAAGGCTGAGTTCAATTTCAGCATCCGCGGAGAAATGGATTGAAATGTTCCTTGTTTCTGAGTGGTTGGTCTTTCCCTGGGTATTGTCCGTGCAGTTCACCCACCAGTCATAGTTCCCGTTTGCAAGGCCGGTTGAGGCGGTTAGGGTGGTTGAAGTGGCGTTAAGGGCAGAGGAGTTATAGGCCTGAAGGACTGGGGTTCCTGTTCCTGAGTCTGTTCTGTTGGTGTAAAGGGAGCAGTTGTACGTGCTCGAAATCCAGCCCGAAACGTTGAAGGTGAAGTCCGGGGTTCTGTCTGTTGTGTTTATTGCATCGTCT
>JBGPBG010000013.1:0-10178 GCA_041481105.1 Candidatus Aenigmatarchaeota archaeon | reverse complement strand
GGCACTTTTTAGCTTCCTTGGAATCCTTGACAACAAACTGGGGATAGTACTGGTAGGAGGCGTTTGCAGCCTGCCATTTTGCATGCTCTTTTCCAGTTCCCAATATGGCTGTTGCTTCCAGACTGATACGCTGGCTCTTGAGCAGCTCCACGATCGGAAAGTCCGGGCTGTTCGGCCTGACAGCCTTGTTTGAGGACTTCATATCTCCAGAATAGACCATGGCAGGGCCAGTCTTGTCAATAACAAAAACCACTTGGCATAAGGAGCATCCCTTTCCACCGCACTTGCATGCGCTCCTTGCATTAAACTTATCCGGCTCGAAAGAGATGGGAATAAGGCCAAGCCTGTGTGCTATGACTTCATCAAAAAGCACAGAGTCATTCTCATGGAAGTCGACTGAATCGACAGCCATGGTTGAGATCTCTGAAACCATTATCCTCCTGACAGCATTTGCAAAAGCAGGCGTGGCTCCCTGCAGCACAAATGTGATACTGTTCCCCTTCTTCTCAGCAAGATTCACTTTCATATCCACCAATCCTTATATCCAAAACGGAATTTAAAGGTTTGCGAATGCTAGAATGAAGATGGCTAAGCCACGTTCATTTGACCCGCAAGTCCTTTATTGAAAAATGCCTTTCCATTATCTCTCTCACGGCCTTTATGTTCCTGCCGTTTCTTCCTATGGCAGAAATCCTGTCCTCCTCAGGTATGGTGACAGTTATCCTGCCGTTGTTCACGTCTATGCTTTTTACATTCTGGAAGGTGTTCTTTATGAAAAGCTCCGGGCTTGCGTAGTGGCCGAAAACCTTCACTGTCTTTCCGAAAACCCTTCTAAGCTCCCTTATCACGACTCCGTTCTTACCTATGGCAAGCCCCACCTTGTCCGGGTCAACAAGAAAATAGATGCAGTCCTCGGTTATAAGGCAGTCATGCGCATGTATTTGCGTTATGTTCTCAAAAGCTGCTATGTTCCTTATCGAGTCGGTACCAAGCTTTACAGACATCAAACACCTCTTTGCGAAGGAAGGCGGCTTCGCCGCATTCTTTCTATCATCTATTATTTGCATTTAGCTTATTTAAATCGGATTGCCAAGCGCTTACTTTCTTATACCTACCAGCAGCACATTGAAAGGCTTGCCGCAAAGCTCTCCGAGTTGGACGGAATTGCCGCTGAATTCCTTTACTGCGACGAACTCATTCTTGGAATAGTATTCAAGGTCCTTTCTTGTCTCTTGGGGGCAATTGGAAGCATAAATCACGTTGTTTATGTGGCCTCTCTTTACCCCTTTTATAACAGTCCTGCTGCCTATAATAATTCTCTTCTCCTTCATTGCTTCCTTTATTTCCTGGTTTAGCGTGGCCATACCGAAACTCCTCTAGTAAACATATCCTAGCAGCCTTCCACCCGTCCCTGACTTGGATGCATTGCGCTGGTCCATTATGCCCTTGGATGTTGTGACTATGAGAACCCCGTTCTCGCTTGCAGGAAGAAATCTCTTCTCCCATTTTATGAACTCCCCTTTCCTGACGGAGAACCTTGGCTTTATCACGCCGCAGTCGTTTATCTTTCCGATAAGCCTGACCCTGAATTTCCCTCCCTTCCCGTCATCTATGAAATCAAACCCTCCTGTGTACTTGTGCTGGTGTATCACCTGGAGGACGTCCTTTATGATGCTGGATGCCGGCACAATACATTCTGTCCTTCCTATGGCTTCCATGTTCTTCAGCACTGAAAACATATCAGCAAGCGGGTCGTGTTTCATAATTTCTCCTCAGTTGGTTAACTATACTTCCTGAATCCTAGCTTCTCGGCTTCCTCCCTGAAGCATTGACGGCAGTAGACCAGCCCGTATTTGCGGATAATCCCGCCTGTCCTGCCGCATTTCCTGCACTTGTGCACGTTCTTGCCGGACTTCCTCTTCTTCGGAGCATTGAACTTCTCGAACCTGGCAAGCTTCACAGGCTTCCTCTCTATCTGTTTCTTAACTCTCTCGTATGTCATATTCCACCATTATATTATCAAACCGAAGGCGGCTGTTCACCATTTATTCACGACTGCCTTCTTTCGTTAGTTCCACACCTAGATTTTTCCTGGCCCATTCCATGGACTCTTCCTTGGTTATAAGGTGAGACCGGCCTATTTTTCCCGGCCTGAGCTTCCTTTTTTTCACCCTGAAGCCGCGCCTCTCGAGAGAGACTGCAACATCCATCCCCAATATCCCCACATCAGGGTCATACTTTATCCCCGGGATGTTTATGTACTCATGAATCCCAAACGAGAAGTTCCCGTTCCTGTCAAACTGTGACTCCTTAAGCTTGTTCTCAACCCCCTGCAGGACCTTTTTCAGGAATTCTTTCGCTTCTTCTCCCCTGAGGGTGGTCTTTGCGCCTATTGGCTTGCCTTTCGGAACGCCGAAAGTGCTTCTCTTGCGGGTTGATGTTATGATTATCTTTTTCTTGGTCAGGGTATACATTATCTTCTTGCATTTCTCCAGCCTCGCGGTATCCGCCCCTACTCCCATGTTGACAGTCACCTTCCCCAGCCTTATCTCTCTCATGGGGTTCATGCTTGCTCCTTCTCAGCTCTGGATTTTTTATCCTTTTTGGGTTTCTCTTCCTCATGAACAGATTCTGGAATCTCTGAAAGGGTCCCAACCACGACATAATCCTTGAGAGTCTCGATGTCCTTGCCCCTTTCAGTCTCTATGGTTACAGTGCTTTTCTCAAGCATGCTTTTCCTATCCTTTATGTCCTTTATCCTTCCTGTCACGCCCCTGTTCCTTCCCGCAATTATAAGGGCCGGCTCACCTTTCCTGAGCGTATAGTGCCTCAATACTTTCTGCGATGGAATCTCTATCATAAGGGAATCCCCAATCTTGTGAGAGCCTTTGGAAAGGATGTTCCTGCCGTCATGCAGGTTGAGCTGCTGGACTCCTTTCTTAAGAATAGTCTTGCCTGTTATCCTGCACAGCTTGATTCCGGTTTCATCCTCTTTTATCTTCTCCAGAATGAGACCCCTCTTGTTAATATTAACCCTGTATCTTACCTGCAGTTCCGGGATCTCAAGCACATCCATGAACCCCACCGGGAAGTGCGGCTCCTTCCTGACTTTCTTGTCAACAAGGACCTTTCCCGCATTGAGGATTTTTTTGGCCTCTCCCGAGGTCTCCGCGAATTTGAGGGAATCCCTCACAATCAGCTTCAAAGGGATGCAGTTAAATTTCTGGTGAGGCCCTGGCATGGGAGTGGTTACATAGCTCTCGCTCTTCTTGGCAAGTGGCCAGAATTCAGGCATTGAATATCTCTTGAGATGGGTCATAGTTATCTTTCCTCACTGGCTTTTTTTGGAGCGGATTTTCCTGGGCTCCTTTTTTTCAGCCTTCGGCTTTTGCTGGGGTTTGGCCTCCGGTTTTGCGGCTCTCTCGAATACAGCCTGTCTCATCTTATCTTCCAGGATAAGTTTTGTGATCATGACGTTAGAAGGGTCTATCGGGACTGAAACTTCAGAGCCGTCCACCTTCTTCCTTTTCATCCCATCCACATAAATCTTGGATTCGGACATGTCCACCCTGTCCACATTGCCCCTGAACCCCCTGAATTCCCCTTTCATGACAACTACCTCATCGCCCTTCCTGACACTGACAGACCTTTTTCCAAACCGTTCCCTGAGGTCCTTGGAAAGGTGCGCTGAAAGGAATTTGTGCTTCACATGAAGGGGAGCGTTATACCTGTACTTCCTCTGCTTCCTTGGCTGGGAGCTTGCTACCCACTTTGGAGACCACGATTTTTTCATAAAAACCCCTGAATCATACGACAATGCTTGATATTTTTCCGACAAGCGGGAACCTCTCAACAGCCTCCTTTGCAACAGGGCCCTTTATCAGGGTTCCCTTGGGCTCTCCCTTTTCATTGACTATGACAGCTGCATTATCCTCAAACGCGATGGTCATGCCGTTCGGACGCTTGTACTCCTTCCTCTGCCTTATTATGATAGCCTTGAAAATCTCATGCCTTACCTTCTCGTTCCCCTTGAAGACCCTGCATGATATGTAGCTGCCCACCCCTCCTGTGGCCCTCATCCTCCACCTTCCCTTGAATCCAAATACTGAGATAATCTGGAGTTCCTTTGCGCCGCTGTTGTCGGCGCAGGTGAGCACAGCTCCAATAGGCAGGCATTTCGTTACCTTTGCGCTTACAGCTTTCATAATAATCACTTCCTTGGACAGCCTCTGGCTGTCATTCTCATAATCACTTCTTGAAATCCTTCTGGAATCCTACAACAACAAAATGCTTGGTCTTGGATACAGGCCTGCATTCGGCCACAACAACAGCATCGCCTTCCCTCGCCCTTATGCATGGAGGATTATGCGCGGTTATCCGCGACTTCTGGCGCTGGTATCGCTCGTACTTGGGAATGAACCTGTGATAGTCCCATTCCACTATGACTGTATTGTGGGATTTCGCGCTCCTCACAGTTCCCTTGAAAACCCTGCCGCGGACAGGGAGCCTCCCATGCCATGCGCATTTGCTGTCCTTGCACTCCTTCTCGGGTGGGCTTATGGGTATGCCTATGCTTTTCTTTTTTTCGGCTTTCTTCTTGGAAGGCATAACATCACATATGAGTCGGTATTTATAAGCTGAAGAGAGTTCGCAGAATTTAGCGCCTCTCTATCGCTTGAACGAGGCAAGCGATAACTCAGCTTACCAAATTATTATACCATGCATATTTAAATACATTGAGTTTGAAGGTGGCAAACCACATTCTTGCGTCAATATCACCACTTCCTGAACTTCTTCTTTATCCTGTCCTCGGGCCTTGCCACAAGCAGCGACCCCCGGACCTTCACCCATTCCCCAGAGGGAAGGTGGAACGAGAATACACAGTCCTGCTTGGCTAGGGATTTCTCCCCTTTCGGGGTCTCGACCTTGAGCATGTTCCTGGTTTCGTCTATGACAGTTCCCGTGAGGCCCGCGAGCTGGCTGTTGGTGCAAGTCACGACTCGCACTTCCAAGCCTATGAGCTCGTGCATGACAAGGTCTTTGTAGGTTACCATAATAGAAATCGATATTTGCAAACTTAAAAAAGCCAGGGCTGAACCAAAAGCAGGGGTTCAGCCTGTCTCTATCTGGTCTTCCTTGAAGCCCAGTCTCACGAGAATGGCCTTTACCTTGTCCCTGTGCTTCCCCTGCAGCTCTATTACCCCATCCTTCATGGTTCCGCCGCAGGCCAGCCTTGTCTTGAGCTCCTTCAGGACGTTCTTCGTGTCCACGTCCTTGCTCATGCCTTGGACTATGGTGGAGATTTTCCCGTACCTCTTCTTGACCTCAAAAACCCGGATTTTCTCGCTTTCCTTCGCTATAGTCTCGCATACGCAAAGCTCTTTCGGCAGGCCGCAGTTCGGGCAGACTTCAGACATTCTTCTTCGTTTTAACCTCTCTTTCTTTCTTTATGGTAAGGCCGCGCGCCACTGTCTTCCTCAGCTCGCGTATCCTACCAGGAGAAGTAACAGTCGCGCCTATCTTCACGCTTGCCCTCTGTTTCGCAAGCTCCAGGCGCACCTCATTGAGTTTCTTTTCAATCTCTTTGTCCTCAAGCTTCCTTATGTCCTTTTTCCTCATGAATGCCATAACTATGCTTCCTTTTTCGATTCAGGCTTTTTAACCTTTTTCTCGGGCTTCTGTTCCTTCTTCTTGGCCTTTTTAGGGGTTTCTTTTTCTTGGGGAGTTTCCTTAGGAGCAGGAGCCTGCTCCGCCTCCGCTGTTTCAAGCTGCTCCACAATCTCCTCACCCTTCTGCTCTGTCTCTTTCTCAGCCCTCTTTGTCCTGAGCTCCCCGTCTATACCCATGAAATATCTCATTATCTTTACCCTGATGCCTATCTTGCCGGGCCTGGTGTTGGCCTCCTCAAAACCGTAATCAACAAGGTCCTTTGCAGGCTGGCCGCAGTGCTTGAGGTAGCCTTCTATGAATTTTGAGGTCATGCCTTTTCCTGTCCCAAATTTTCCGGAGATTACTATCTCCGCCCCGACAGCGCCGGCGTCCATTATCCTCTTGATAGTGAGGTTCCCTATCTTCTTGTAGTTGAAACCCCTCTCTATGGAAGAGGCTATCTGCTTTGCAACAATCTTTGCGTCCAGGTCAGGATTCCTTATAATCTTGACGTCAAGCTGGGGATTCTCCAGCCCGAACTTCTGCCTTATCGCATCAGTCATCTCGTTTATGTTCCTTCCGCTCCTCCCGATTATACGGCCCGGCTTGTTCGTGTGTATGAGTATCTTTATTCCGAGAGGAGTCCTCTGCATCTCTATCTTTGAGTAATCTCCCATGGGGAAATTCTCCCTTATGAATTTGTCTATCTCAAGCTCCTTTATCGCCTGCCTGATGAAGTATTGCTTAAGCATCATAATCCACCTATCTCTCCACAAGCACCATCTGGATGTTTGTTATTTTCTTCTGCGTTCCCCTCATTTTAAGCCTTCTTGGCCTCATGAACTTGAATCCCTTGTGGCTTGAAGCATGTATCAGCAGCCTGGATGTGTCCAGGCCCTTGGTCTCAGCATTCGATTCCGCGCTCTTCAGCAGGGAAAGTATTTCCTTGGACGCATTTGTGTAATACTTTCCGTCAAGGCTGTGCTTCTGCGAAACTATATTATCCAGAAGCTTCTTGGCCTTCTCAAGGTTCATTCCTGTGATTTTCCTGCACACTATCTGCGAGCTCTTGTACGACACATTGAGGCTCCTGCCATAAACCCTGACTGATGTCTTCGGGTCCGGATTGAAAGCGTACTTATGCATACATCATCAATATCCTTATTTAAGCGGCACGAACTTGCTGGACCTTGTTGCCCCGAATCCAGGAGCTGAATGTTTGACAGGCTTCCTTGTCATCGTGAATTCCCCGAGCCTGTGACCGAGCATTTCCGGCTTTACTTCCACAATAACATATTCCTTGCCGTTATGGATCCCCATCTTTATCCCAACCATCTCCGGGATTATCACCATCTCCCTGCAGCGCGTGCGGTGGAACTTGCCTGGGTTCCTCCGTATCTTTTCGAGGAGCTTCTTCTCCTTTTCCGTGAACCCTCTTTTGAGCGCGCGCCTGTCTCTTGAAGGTATGAGCTTGCTGAACTGCTCCAGGTTCATCGCCTTTATCTCTTCCAGGCTTTTCCCCCTGAACTCGAATTTTGCCATAATTATCACTCTATCTATTCTTCCTTCCCGTCCTCCTTGATGATATTGAACCCACCTTCCTTCCGGGAGGGGCGTTTCTTGAGACGCTCTTGGGCTTTCCAAGGCCTGTGTAACCTCCTCCGAACGGGTGGTCTACAGCGTTCATTGATGTGCCCGAGGTCCTTGGGTAAAGCTTGCCTCTTGCATGCATTGCTATCCACTTCTTGCCTGCCTTGACCCATGGCTTCTCGTTCCTGCCGTCTCCTGCAGGTATGCCAAGGGTGGCAAGGCATTGTGCATTCAGCTTCATCTTCTTCTTTGAGGGAAGTATGACCACGCATTCTTTTTCTGTCTTTGTTTCCACCACTGCGAATGAGCCGGGGGACCTGCAAAGCTTGGGTCCTGAATTCGGATAGGTTTCTATCGAGCTTATCTGCTGGCCTTCTGTCAGGCTCGAAAGCGGAACCACTATGCTATCTGTTCTGTCTCCCACCCTCATTCCTTCTATAGCAACAATATAACCTTTGTGATTGTCGCTGTAAGCCACCTCCGCCAGAGGCGCATTTCTAAGAGGGTCGCTTAGTATGTCAACAACAACCCCGGGCTGTTTTTTGTATTGAATGTTTGGCTTGAATGCGTGGTTGGGAACCCTGTAAGTATGGGAGCCCTTTCCCCTCCTCTGCGAAATTATCCGTTTTCCCATATTAACACCGTTTATATTTCAGTTTGAAGGCGGCAGTAGCCGACTTCATTCGTTCATCAAACCATACCCATTCTTGTTGCAATATCCGAGGCTGAGAACTCCTGGCTCAGCTTCACGTAAGCCTTCTTCTGACCGGCCATTGTTATCTCGAAATTCACCTTCGTTACCTTCACACCAAAGGCTGCCTCAATAGCATCCCTTATCTGGACCTTTCTGGCATTCCTCTTGACCATGAACACGAGCTTGTTTTCAGCCTCCACCATCTTCATGGATTTTTCAGCAAGGTGGGGGTACATGAGAATTTCCCAGGGATCGGATCCGCCAACCAGCCTGAGCTTTTTCTCGGCAATCTTGGTTTCCTGCTTCTCAGCTTTTTTGGCCTTTTTTTCTGCCATATCATTCACCCAGTTTCTTCTCGAACCGTTCGAGCGCTCCTTCTGTCCATAGAGTAAGCCTTCCAGGCATTCCGCCCGGAGCAAGCTGTTCAACCCTTAGCTCGCTTATCCTTACAACATCAACACCGGGCATGTTTCCTGCTGCCTTTTCAATGCCCTTGCAGTCAGAAACCACAATCAGGAAGGCCTTCTTCTTTTTGTATCTCCTTCCTCTTCTGGTTCCCTTGCCCCGCCTGACCTTCTTTTCCTTCGCGCGTTCTATCTCCTTCTCCAGGCCCAGGTTCTTAAGAATGTCAACCATCTCCTTGACTTTTTTCACCTGCTCGATATCGTTTTCTATAACCAGGGGTATGTGCTTTATCCCTTCTGTTATGTGGCCCCTTGAAACAACATAATCCTTGTGCACTGTTGCCGAGACAGCGGAAGCCATGGCCTTTGCATGCTCTTTCTTGTTCATTCCCTTCTTCCAGACCTTCTCGGTTTTTGGTGGATGGGCTTTGCGGCCCTTGATGGCCTGGGGGACAAATCGCGCGGTCATGTGCAGAAAGCCGCTGCCATGGATTCTTGCCATCCTGGACATCTCCCTGTTCATCATGCTGTGCCTAACTTTTCTCCTTCCGTGGTAATGGGCAGATGTCCTTTTTCCGGCAAGCGGATCAGTCCCATAAATCTGCCTGTTCTCGGATTGTTCAGAAAGGACAGCCCTGTTTATGAGGTCTGGCCTTACAGGTTCAGAGAATACCCTGACTAAATCCACGCTTTTCTTCACTTCACCTTTCAGGCTGTAGACAGGTACTTTCATCCAAACCTCTCATTTTGCTATTGTTTCGCGGTTGAAGGTGCGATTTGCGTTTGAAGGTGACCGAGGTCACCTTCGTTCTTTTGTGCACCTTCTTTCAAACTATTCCCCTCGGCGCCGGCTTATCTTTAGTCAAGCTCGGCTGCTTCGGAGGATTTTCCGAAACACAAAATATCTATTATCTAATGAGAGTATATTTAAAGCTTTTTTCAACCCCATGCAAGCTAGTAACGCGCAATCTTCCCAAGAACCTTTCCTTTTTTCACTCCCCGCACAAATGACACGTAGCCAATCAGGAAGTATACTGCTGTGGTTGCAAATGAAAGGGCTATGCTTATGTTGGCGGCTGCGTAATCCGAAACGAGCGTGGATCTTATGGCCTGTATTGCGTGTGTGGAGGGGAGGGCGTACGAGATTATCCTTGCAGGTTCCGGCAATATAGTCACCGGGTAATAAACCCCGGAAAAAATCATGATTATCCCCGTGGCTATCCATATCAGGGACATGTATTTCAGGTCCTTGGTAACCATGAAATAGTCTATCACTAGGCCTATAGCGGTCCCGAACGCGAATATGGAGAGGCATGCAAGTATAAGGTATGCTCCTGCCGAAAAGATGTTGAATCCGAATATCAGGAAACCCATCACCCCTACCATCAAGAGCGAGAGGAATGAGGACATCAGGCCGAAAAAAGAGTTCCCGAGAATGAAATCCTTCTCCGTTGAGGGTGTTGAGAAGAAATGTTTGAGCGAGTCAGCCCATATCTCATAGGTTATCCCGTATGTTACCGCCCTCTGCGAGATATCGTAAAAATCCCAGATGACAATGCCTGCGAACACAAAAATCAAGGAATTTGCAGTGGAACCCGGGCCTATCACGAAGGCGGCGAAAAGCCCGATCGAGAGCATGGTCACGAGCGGGTAGACTATGACCAGCGCCATGTCCGCAGGGCTCCTCTTCCACATCAGCCACTGCTTGTACATATGCCCCATGGCGCGCTCAAACATGCGAACCCCCCTTTTTCACGATCTTGAGGAAGACGTCTTCGAGGGAAGGCTTCTTGACCTCCATCTCCTTTATCCTGTAGCCTCTGCTCTTGAACTGGGATATG
>JBGPBG010000012.1:0-10223 GCA_041481105.1 Candidatus Aenigmatarchaeota archaeon | reverse complement strand
AGGCCCCGAGCTCGACAGGATGGATGACGGCGCCTTGAGAGAGCGCATAAAAACCGTGAACATTTTCGCCCGCGTGGTGCCCGAGCAGAAGCTGAGGATAGTGGAGGCCCTGAAAGCCAACGGCGAGATAGTTGTGATGACAGGAGACGGGGTGAATGACGCGCCTGCCCTGAAATCAGCCCACATAGGGATTGCCATGGGAGGGAGAGGAACGGACGTGGCCAGGGAGGCCTCCGCTCTCGTGCTCCTTGATGACGATTTCTCCTCAATCGTGCAGGCCATAAAGATGGGCCGCCGCATTTCAGACAACCTGAAAAAGGCCATGTCCTACATACTTGCAGTTCATGTTCCAATTGCCGGAATGTCCCTTCTTCCGGTCCTGTTCAATCTTCCGCTGGTACTCATGCCCGTGCACATAGCCTTTCTTGAGCTGATAATAGACCCTGCATGCTCCGTGGCTTTTGAGAACGAGCCTGAGGAGGATGACGTGATGAAGAGGACTCCAACTAACATAAAGGAGCCGCTTTTCGGAAGGAAAAGCATACTCCTGAGCTTCTTCCAGGGCATGGTCACGCTGCTTGCTGCCTTGGCAGTCTTCCTTGTTGCACTTTACCGCGGCCACGGGGAAGCCGAAGCCAGGGCACTTGCATTCACGACAATAGTCATCACGAACCTCGGCCTGATACAGGTGAACCGTTCGTGGTCACATCCTATATGGAAGACCGTCCGCAAAAGGAATTCCGCGCTCTGGTGGATAATGGGAGCCACGCTTCTCTTCCTTGCCCTGATATTTTACGTCCCCTTCCTCACCAGCATCTTCAGGTTCGAGATTCCAGGACCCGTGATTTTCCCCGTCTCAATACTAGCCGCAATAGCAAGCGTCGCATTCGTTGAGATAGTCAAGATAATAAGCATCATGCGCAAAAGAAGCGATTCAGGCCGTGGAGCGTAGACAGGATATAAGCTCCTTCTCTAAGCATTTTACATGACCCGCATAATCCTCCACGTGGACATGGACTCCTTCTACGCGTCAGTGGAAGAGAATCGCAATCCGGAGATAAAAGGCAAGGCCATAGTCACGTGCATGTTCTCGGGCCGGACGAAAGACAGCGGTGCAGTTAGCGCCGCGAACTACAAGGCGCGTGAACTGGGGATACACTCAGGCATGCCCATAAGGGTAGCGAAAAGCCTGGCGAAAGGGAAGGACGTGGTCTTCCTTCCAAGCGATAGGGAATACTATTGGCAGGTCTCTTCCAGGATAATGGACATTCTCAGGAGCGAAGCGGATTTTTTTGAGCAGGTGAGCGTGGACGAGGCCTATCTGGATGTGAGCAAGCGCTCCCGCGGTTCATGGGATAATGCCAAGAAGCTGGCGGAATCCCTCAAGAATGAAATCCGCAGGAAAGAGCACCTTACCTGTTCCGTAGGCATAGGCCCCAACAAGCTAGTGGCGAAGATGGCCTCCAAGGCCCAGAAGCCTGACGGTCTCACGCTCGTGAAGGATTCGGAAGTGAAGAGATTCTTCGAGAAGCTTCCCGTCTCCAAGCTTTTCGGGATAGGGCCAAAGACCCTGGAAGAGCTGGAACAGCTTGGCATAAAGACTGCAAAAGAGCTTGCGGGGTTTGACCTGAAAATTCTTGAGGAGAAATTCGGAAGCAAGCGCGGCAGAATACTCAAGGATACTGCCCAAGGAATAGACGATTCTCCTGTGGAGGAGAGGGAGGCCCAGCAGATTTCCCGCATGGCAACCCTCAAAAAGGACTCGAACAGCTCGAAAGAGATTTTCGGGAAGATTCAAGAACTTGCGAGTGACATAGATGCGGAGCTTAAGGATTCCAGACTGTTCTACCGCACAATCTCCATAATCACGATAGACACCCATATGCAGATGCAGACGAGGAGCCACACCACAATCGAGTCTTCAAGCCTTTCCAAGAACCTGGACATTGCGAAGGAACTGCTGGACAAGTTCCTGGAAGAGGACCCGGAGAAGATGCTCAGGAGGATTGGCATAAGGGTCTCGGGCTTTTCCCGCAAGAAAGAGAAAAAACAAAGGACGCTGGGGGATTTCCCCAAACCTTAAATACCTTTCTGCCCAATAATTCTCCATGGAAAGCAACTCCAGATTTTACGGCTATTATTATTTTGGAGATTAATTCAGCATTGGCTTTCCTGCTCGCTTCTCGGATGATTTCTGGTTTTGCATCAAAATTCCTGAAGTGAGCCACAGCTTTAGAACAGCTGGAAAGAAGGCGTCTCTGGACGCCTTCCATCGAAAATCAGGGTGAAGAGAATGGGAAAATTTATCTTTGGGAAAAGCTTCGGTGAAAACAACGGGATCAAAAGGTACAACATGCGGGACTTGGACACGCCTTACGGCCATGTGTTTGCATATCAGGTGGAGTTTTCAGGCAAGCCCGAAGATGAGAAATTCAAAACCGTTTGTTTCCCACTCATGCGCAATTTGCTTCCAGAAGACGGCTGCCCTGTTAAGGAAATCGGGGATTTTGTTCCTCCAGAGCAAAGGGAAACTGTTTCTGAAATCCTTACAAGGGAAGGCTACATGGGCAAAATCAAGTGGTAGCTAACGGAAGGGTGGATGATAATGGGCAACGGAAACGGGAAGAGGTTGGTGCCTGGGCTGGAAAACTACCTGAAGGGCAGCGATTTCTACAGGGATCCCATGTGGAAAGCCCTTGTAAGGCATGAAAGAAGCATGATAACGGGAGCCAGGAGTTTCGAAGAGCTGAATGAGCTTGCAGAGCAGAATGCAAAAAAGAAATATTTCTTGGCCGAGTAGCCAGGTAGAAATTTAAATCCTTCTCTAATATACTATACATGTTAGAGAATGGAGAACGAAGTCGCAAAGCGACTTCAATCGGAAATCGAGTTTCCAAGAAAATCGCGCTTACTTTTGACGATGTGTTGCTTGTCCCGTCCAAGTCAGCCGTGCTCCCGAAGGATGTGGAGACAGAGAGCAGGCTCACCAAGAACATAAGGCTCAAAATACCAATTCTTAGCGCTGCCATGGACACTGTCACGGGAAGCGAGATGGCCATAGCCATGGCCAGGAACGGAGGCCTTGGAATAATCCACAGGAATCTCACTCCCGAGAAGCAGGCCGACGAGGTGAGGAGGGTCAAGAAATCCGAGAGCTGGATAATAGAGAATCCCATCACCATTTCTCCGGAAGATACGATAGGAAAAGCCCTGGACATCATGGATAAGAATAATGTCTCCGGCCTGCCTGTGACTGAGGGTGACAGGGCTGTGGGGATAATAACCCACAGGGACCTCATGTTCAAGACGAACATGAACCAGCTTGTCGGGGTTGTCATGACCAAGGAGCTCGTGACCGCGGGCGAGAAGACCTCTATAGAGAAAGCGATTGAACTTCTGGACAGACACAAGATAGAGAAGCTGCTTATAGTTGACGGCTCGGGAAAGCTCAGGGGAATGATGACAGTGAAGGACATAATCAAGAGCAAGCAGTTCCCGGACGCCTCCAAAGACAAGGAAGGAAAGCTCATGGTAGGGGCTGCCATCGGACCTTTAGATACTAAAAGGGTTGATGCCCTGCTTAATGCAGGGGCTGACATACTCGCTATAGATACGGCTCACGGCCATTCCGAGAATGTGATTAACTCAATAAAGCAGATAAAGAAAGAATATGGGATTGAGCTTATTGCAGGCAACATTGCCACTGCCGAAGCGGCGGAAGAACTTATAGCGGCAGGAGCGGATGTGGTGAAGGTCGGTATAGGGCCGGGCTCGATATGCACAACAAGGATCGTGGCAGGATCAGGAATACCCCAGATAACTGCAATACATGACTGCACGGAAGTCGCAGAGAAATACGGGATTCCCGTGATAGCGGATGGGGGGATAAAATATTCAGGGGATATAGCGAAGGCGCTCGCAGCAGGAGCGTCCACAGTGATGATAGGCTCTCTTTTTGCAGGGACCGAAGAGTCGCCAGGCAGGATTGTATTCGTGGGAGGAAGGAAATACAAGAGCTACAGGGGGATGGGATCTGTAGGAGCAATGCAGGAAGGCTCAGACAGATATGGTAAGCAGGACAGAGGGAAATTCGTTCCAGAAGGGATTGAGGGAATAGTCCCTTACAGGGGGAATGTTTCCGAGGCTGTTTACCAGATGGTTGGAGGGCTCAGGTCTGCCATGGGCTACTGCGGATGCAAAACTATAGATGAACTCAGGACAAAGTCCCGTTTCATCCGCATAACAAAAGCCGGCCTGAAGGAATCCCACCCGCATGATGTCACGATAACTGCAGAGGCCCCGAACTACTGGAGGGAAGAGGCTGAGAATGAATGAAACATGTTTTACGACCATAAAAATCCCTTCTCTGCATATCGCTTTTAAAGTATATAAATGCTCTCAACAAAGTAATTATCAAAGAAAAAATATTGAGAAAATCATGAAAGTCGCTTTTACATTCAATCAAAAGGGAGAGACTGATTCTGAAGAGCCACCGGACGAACAGGCGGAGTTTGATTCACCTGAAACTATACATGCGATTAGAAACGCTCTCGAATCCCTGGGGCACGAAGTCGTTCTGATAGAGGCAGATGAGCATGCCTTCCCAAAGCTCAGGGAATGCAAACCAGATATTGTTTTTAACTATGCTGAAGGAGAGAAGGGAGAGTCCAGGGAATCCCAAATCCCTATTTTCTGCGAGATGCTGGGAATCCCCTACACGGGTTCCGGCCCTCTTACCCTTGCCATAACCCTGGACAAAGCGAGAACAAAGGAGATTCTCTCATTTTACGGGATACCTACTTCCAAGTTCAGGGTCTTCCGCAAACCTGAACAAAAACTTAGCGGGCTGAATTTCCCCATGATAGTCAAGCCGATTGGCGAGGGCTCGAGCAAGGGAATAACAAATGACTGCCTTGTGCACAACGAGGAACATCTCAGGAAGAAGCTTGGGGAGCTTATCCGAACATACAAGCAGCCTGCCATAGCGGAGGAATTCCTGGAGGGGAGGGAGTTCACAGTAGCCCTCATAGGCAACGGGAACCCGGAGATACTGCCTATAGTGGAAGTGTGTTTTGAAGGCCTTCCCGAAGGGATAAACAAATTCGATTCCTACGAGATGAAGTGGATTTATGATGACCCGAACAGCGGCAAGCACATTGAAAACATGGTGAGGTGCCCAGCGGAAATAACCGGGAATATGGAAAGCGCGATAAAGAAGGTCTGCCTGGACGCCTATCACGCCTTGGGGTGCAGGGACTTCTGCAGGATGGATGTGAGGCTGGATTCCAAGGGAATCCCGAACATACTCGAAGTCAATCCAATACCTGGCCTGATACCGGACCCCAAGGAGAATTCCAGGTTTCCCAAATCATGCTATTCAGCAGGCATGACCTACAGCCAGATAATAGGAAGGATTCTGCACGAAGGGATAAAACGAAACGGTCTTAACTCATGATAAAGGAAAAGGCAATCAGGGTGGGAATAGTCTTTGACAGCGGGGATGTTTCATGCAAAGACAAATATGATTCCATTTCAGACAAGGGAGTGAATGATGAGATCAATCCTGTAAAGGCTTGCCTTGAGAAGCTCGGGCACAAGGCTGTGCTCATCCCCATAGGAAAGGGCTTCAAAAAATCCAACAGGGAAAAGATTGTCTCCAGGTTTATCTCCGACCTTAGAAAATCCAGGGTGGACGCGGTATTCAACCTGTGCGCAACCTTCTGCGGAGACGCAAAGCTCCAGACGCTTATTACCTATGTTCTGGATGAGATGAAAATCCCGTACACAGGCTCTCCCAGCAATGCGCTGGACCTCACGACTGACAAGACCAAAACCAAAGAGGTTCTCGAGGGGACGGATATACCAACCCCCCGCTTCAGGATTTTCCATTCTGCAAAAGATATTTCCACAAAGGGACTGAAATTCCCGCTTATAGTGAAGCCTAACTTCGAGGACGGCAGCGTGGGGATAGAGGCTGACTCCGTTGTCGCGGGCAAAAGCCAGCTCAGGAAAAAGGTTGCACAGGTTGTAAAGAAGTACAGGCAGCCCGCGCTTGTGGAGGAATACATAGACGGCAGGGAGCTGAACGTCGCGGTATTCATAAACAATGGAGCGACCGAAGTGCTTCCAATCTCAGAGATAGTCTTCCGGAATTTCCCGGAAGGCGTGCCAAGGATAACAAGCTACACGGCCAAATGGATGGAGAGCAGTCAGGAATACAAGAATACTGTGGGGGTTTGTCCTTCAGAGCTTCCGCAGGATATCACGGAAAAAGTAAAGTCCCTGGCTTCCCAGTGCATAAAAGCTTCAGGCTGCAGGGATTACGCAAGGGTGGACATGCGGCTGGACCAGAACAACCAACCGTATGTGATAGAAGTGAATGCGAACCCGGATATATCTCCAGGCGCGGGATTCATGCGCTCCTTCTCCGCCACAGGAAGAACTTACGAGGATTTCGTGAAGAGCGTGCTGGAGTGGACTCTGGAGAGGAAAGGCTAGCTACTTCTTGAAATAGAATTCCTCGCTCACGAAAGGGGCGAGCGCGGCTATGAGGCCGTCCACGTAGAAGCCTTTCCTGTCCAGTACGCCTTTCGTGAAGAATCCCATTGCCCCGTATTTCTGCTTCACGTTGCTGTCTCCCGCCACTTCGTCCATGATGACGCCAAGCTCTTTTCCCGAAAGCAGCTCCTTCACCACGCCGTCAGGGAGCGGGATGTGCGGGGAAGCCCCGAACCCGATTCTCCCGCGGGAGTCAATTATGCACATCCCTCCGAACGCGAACCATTGCGAGTAACGCTTCGTTATGCCGCCTTCCAGACCCACGAAGAAGTCCGCCCCGAGATTTTTCTCATCATTCATCTTCTTGAGGAAAAGCGCCCTGTTCTTTGCGCCTTCGAATGTCTCATCCTCTTTCGGCTGTTCCGGAACTTTTGAATCAGCCTTCATGCCTATGGCCTGGACTCCCTTGAAGTACTTCGAAAAGGCTTCCTTCACTGACTCAACCTTCACGGGATTCGTGGAGCCCACAAGGACTTTCATGGTGATAATTGGCGGATTATTTTTATAAGCATCCTCTTCCATCTTCTTAAGATGCCCATGAGCCATTGCAGCGAGTGCGTGAAGAATGACGAGGACTGCTGCAGCTCCTTCCATTCCAGGTTCGTGACCCTGGGGGATGCCGAAAGGATAGCGAAGCTCCTGGGGAAGAAGCCGGCCGAGTTCCTCATGTACGCGGAGCTCAAGGACAATGACAAGGGGACAGAGCTGTACCTGAAAAGGCCCCACGGCTATTATTATGACCTAGTTCTGGACGGGAAGATACTGCAGATCAGGGATGGCAGGAAGGGGGAATGCCTCTTCTTTGAGAAAGGCTCGTGCACGATCTATCCCGTGAGGCCCCTTGCCTGCAGGGTTTACCCGTTCTGGTTCTCGGAAAAGGGGAATATAATTGCAGACAACAACGGACTTGACTGCCCGATAATGTGCGGCAAGAAGCCCCTGAACAGGAACCCTTCAGCAGCCGCGACGAAGGCGGGCATAAGGAAGATAGGCTACACGGAGAACGAGCTGAAGCGCCTCCTGTCCCAGCTCAGGAAGGAGATGGAGGAGTACAGGAAGAACATAGGCTCGTTCGTGAGGAAGAACGGAATATAGGCAATCAAGCGGAAATCTTCATGACAGCTTCCAGCGCTACAGGCAACTCCTTCACCCGCGAGAAATGGCCCAGTTTCTTGACCACAACCGTATCAGCACCCAGTTTTTGCTGGAAGATTTTCCCGTGCTTGAGGGGAACATAGCGATCAGTGGTTGAATGTATGGTCACGAATCTCCTGCATCTGGATCTTATTTTTTCCCAATCCAATGGTTTCGCGAAGAAAGAATCAATCTCCTTGAATCCCAGGTTATCTGAAAATCCCGCAACAAGAACGATCCCGCCGACTTTCTCGCTTTTAAGCGTTTCAAGGTATCTCAATATGGTTATGCAGCCAAGGCTGTGTCCAACAAAATAGCAATCCTTGCCGGGAGTTCCAACAGTTTTTGCCAGTTGCTTAACCCATGCATCCATTTTCGGATGTTCTGTGTCAGGCATTGTCGGAACAGAAACTGAAAAGCCCTTTTTCTCGAGTTCCTTCTTCAGCCACGGCCTCCATCCAGTTTCAGGTCGTCCTCCCCAGCCATGGATGAGAAAGGCCTTTTTCATAATCAGCTCTCTATACTCCCCCAGCCAATCAGCCTCCACCTTCCCAGGACTTGGCGGGATATCGCGACTTTCTCCCCCTTCTCCACGCAAACGGGAAGCTTGAGGTTGAGTGAGATTCTGTTCCCCTTTGAAAGCGTGACCACCCCGACAGTCCTTGCCGTCCCCGTTGTAAGCATGAGCGGGTCGCTGATTTTTATGGGCTCCACCATGAGCTCTTCCTTCGAGCCAACCACCCTCTCAAGAAGGTTTATTGCGAGGGAAAGCTCATAGCTTGGTTTCGGAAGCTTTCCCGGAACCCCTATCACGCTTCCTGTGAGACCATCGGATTTTGCCCAATACGGATCAAGCTCTGTGGATATTCCCACAAGCCCTCCAGGACCTGCCTTCTCCACATCCATCATGGCCTGCTGTATTCCTGTGACCTTGGTTGTAACCGGCTGGAACCGTTCCTTCACCCTGACTCCGGGACACAGCTCTACTGTATCCCCGACCTTGACTTCTCCCTCCATGATTGAGCCTCCGACAACCGCTCCCTTTAATTTCTCTATTGTGGTGCCGGGCTTGTTCACGTCAAATGAGCGCGCCACGAGCATCCTGAGGGGCTTCTTGGAGTCCCTTTTGGGAGTGGGTATTGTGGTTTCTATAGCCCCGATCAAAGCATCTATGTTTATGTTCTGCCTGGCGGAAACGGGGATTATGGGGGCGTTTTCAGCCATGCTCCCCTTGAGGAAATTCTTTATCTCATGATAGTTCTTGAGAGCCTGATCCTCGCTTGCGAGGTCAATCTTGTTCTGGACAACAACTATGTTCCTTATCCCCACTATCTCCATCGCCTTCAGGTGTTCTCTCGTCTGCGGCTGCGGGCATGTCTCTATTGCTGAGATAAGAAGCAAAGCCCCGTCCATTAAGGCCGCTCCAGAAAGGACAGTAGCCATAAGGGTCTCGTGCCCAGGAGCATCCACAAATGAGACCGTGCGCACGGGCCTGCAATCAGAAAAGCATTTCTGGCATTTGGGGGTCGTGGAATACTGCTCATGCCCCTTGCATTTGGGGCATCTGTAGAAAGTGGCCTCCGCGTACCCGAGCCTTATGGTTATCCCCCTCTTTATCTCCTCGGAATGCGTGTCAGTCCATTTCCCTGTCAGGGCCTCGGTCAGGCTGGTCTTCCCATGGTCCACGTGGCCTATAAGCCCGATGCTGACTTCAGGGATAAGCGGCTTCTTCTCCACAGCCTGCTTCCGCTTGGTCTTCTCTATCGCGAACTTGTCCTTCTCTGCCTTCGTGGCCTTCGGCTTCGCTTCCTTCGCTTCTTTTGTGACTTCAATCACCCCTTTTACTATGCGGATTTAATCATAAATACGAGTGGGCCCAGAGGGACTTTCTTGGATATTTTCCCTGACGGGAAAACGTCTTTCGAACCCTCGACTTCTCGGTTAAGAGCCGAGCGCTCTACCAGGCTGAGCTATGGGCCCGATTAACCAACTATCCTGTCGGTTAAATAGAACAGTATAGAAGAGCGGTATTTATATTGTTAGGGTATTTGGTTAGAAAACAGATAATCCTCAGGCACTCCCCTGTATTTTCTTAAAGTTCTGGGTTCTTTAAACCTCAGTTCTCCCCTTTTGTTTTTTCTCCCCTCGAGGATATGCAGTTCATATGTAGGACTGAAAGAAGTGTTCCTGTCCTTTGTGTTAACAAAGTAGAAAATGTCAGGTATGCCGTCTTCGTTTACGTCCCCTACTTTTAGCATTTCGGGTCTTTCTTGGATGAACTTCATAATGCGCTTTTCCTGTCCTTTTAGTTCAGGATACTCTTCGCTTACTTTCAGTTCATAAACCGGGAATAATCCTATCTTTTCTTCTATTTTTTCAGCAACAGTGAGCCTGTATTTTTTCCCGTCCCATTCAAAATATTTTGGGAACCTTTCTCTGTTGTTTAACGCATCCATTGTGCAAGAAAAGATGCTCCCACCGAGATATATTCCCCCGGCTAGGAGGGCGATATTTCTGCATTTCCTGAATTT
>JBGPBG010000011.1:0-10864 GCA_041481105.1 Candidatus Aenigmatarchaeota archaeon | reverse complement strand
CTGTATTCGGTCTCCTGGATGTCCGCGTCAGAGCAGCGGAACACGCCTTTCATGGTCTCGTACATCCTCTTGTAGAGCTTGGGTATGCCCGGCCCCACGAACTTCATCTCCACGGAACCCGGCTCCTCCTCGAAGCAGTTATCCTCCATCGTGAGCTTGGACCTTGCAAAAACCATAACCTTCCCTTATACTATATATGTAGCCGTCTGCATATATTTATTTCTCGGTAGACAAATAGCTATCATAACGGCTCTTTAGAAGGCGAAAATCAATTCGAAGTCGGCTGTGCCGACTTCTCCGTTGAGTCGCATTAAGTAAATTGTCGCGAGGCGAAACTGTTATGTTCGGATGGATTGGCATAATCATCGGGGTTCTTCTTCTCCTGTTCTCGGCATTCATGATATTCTTATTTCCCGCATCCCAGGAGCACCAGCCGGATCCGTACGGCTGGAATGGAGTTTTGTTCGGATTCATCGCGGGGATTGTAGGGATTGTGCTTATTTTCCTGTAAGTTATTAACCAGTTCTGTCAATATTTAATTATGGAGCAGAAGCCCTTCCTTGAGGACAAGCTTGCTGAGCCGCAGGGCCTTGTGGTGGACAAGCTGCAGGAATGGGCGATCAGGAAGAATCCCAAAGGATATGCTGTGATGGGCTGGCCGAGGGAGATGTTCGTAATCCTGGACTATACGGCGCTCAGGGGAAGCGCTTCAAACGTTTTCTGGAGTTTCACTCACAGGGTAGGCAAGATGAGATACACCATAAAGAAGGTGGACGAGTGGGTGGAGATAAACCCGAATTACGTGGAGCTCTATAACCAGATGCTCGGCCAGAAGCAAAGGATAGAAGGGGCGATAAAATCCAGCCTTGCGTCTGTGGCGCAAGCGGTCGCTGATTATGAGCTGGTTAAGCATGATGCTAGAAGGTATGGGGAGATACTGGATTATTTCAAGAAAGGCCAGAAGGACCAGCATGTCATGAGGTCGCTCTTCGTGGACAGGGTGGACGCGTTCACAGGGGAGGGCTATTCGCTGGTCACGATGGCGAAGAGGTGGCCCACCATAATAACTGATTTCATAAGGATGAAGGATGAATGGGAGGACGTGAGCGAGATAAGGAAAGAGCTGGATGTCTCCCAGGCAGAGGCCACCGTGCTGAAGACAAAGAACGAGCTTTACAAGGAGTGGAAGACCCTGTTCCTGCCAACTGTGAAGGAAAGGTATGCGCGGATAGAGACCCTTGTCAAGGCAAGGAGGAGGTCCATAGATGAATACAGGAACTGGCTCAGACCTTACATTACCAAATACAAGGCGATGAAGGAAGGAACAGAAAAGGGGGACTGGAGCTATGTCAACAACGCCTTCTCGACGCCGGGATTCGGCACGATGGATGCGTGGACTTATGTCAGGGTGTGGGTGTGGAGGCCTTTCCAGGTCGTGGAGGCTGGGAAGCCCGAGGCCATGCTAGAGAAGAAAAACAGGGGATTCATTGTCAACCCCTATGACGATTTCGTGAGGCACTGGAAGAAGAAGATAGAGAAGCATTATGACGTAACCATCAGTGACAAGGAAGTTGAAGATATACTTGCAGACGCAATCAACCCACTGAAGCATGAGCAGGCGCACTGCACGCCGATGGAGTCTCAGGCACTGTACTACCTGCTTTTTGACATGAAAATCCTGCTCAGCACAATGAAAAGCCCGCCGCCCGAAGGCGTGGAGATGGACAACATAATGTACTATCCCATAAAAATCTGGGTGATGTCCCAGAACAGCCTGCTCATCCACCTGCTCGAGCTCAAGGCCAGGGATAAATACATGGAAAGATACATGGACGAGATAATAGGAGCGAGGAGCGTGGAGGAGGACATATACAGGAAGGTGGAGGAGGAGTTCGAGGAGTTTGGCGGAAAGAAAGCCAAAAGTAAGAAGAAAGAGAAGGAAGAGGGCTCTTCCCACTGGGGAAGCCTGAAACCCAGGTACATAAGCAAGGATGGTGATTTCAGGCCCAATACAGCCATGAGGTTTGTCAGATTTTTCATCAAGCCTGGACCCTACGAGCCTGTGTTCTTCGAACGCTTGAGCAAGATGTATTTCAGGGCGAGCGGCTTCTACTACAAGCAGATGGTTAATGTCATAAAGGGAGCAATGGGCATCGAATGATTTCTGCACCATAAGCGGTTTGATATGAATCTCGTTCTGGAAAGCATTATTATTGCGCACAACAAAATATAATTATGCCCTTCAAGCTAGGTGTCACGAGCGGACTTTACTACATTGCCAGGGGGGAGGAGCTCGCCACTGCCGTGAGGAAGCTAGGCTATGGCCTCACGCGCGGGACTTCTGTGGTAGAGATTGCGCTGGACGTGCCTCACGAGATTACGGATACTGAGGGGACCGAGCTCAGGCACATAGCGAAGAAGCAGGAGCTTGAAGTTCTTGTGCACGGCTCGCTTACCATGCCCTTTGAGGTTCCTGAACGCGGGGAGTGGAGGGATGCGCACGACCATATGCAGAAGTCCATCCGCTCAGCTGTTTTTGCAGGAGCCAAGTACGTGAACTTCCATGCGTGCCTGAACATATGGCTCGAGCTCATGACCTATGCGGGAAGGAAGCTCACCATGACTTTCTGCGACCATGAGGGAAGGTTCATTTCTGATATACTTGCTGAAAACCAAAAACTCCGGGAATGGTTTGTTCAGGAGAGGGGGATGGAGTACGCCAACGATATACTGACACCCAAGGAGATACAGGAAGCCGTTGCAAGGGCTAATGTGGACAGAGGGGAGCTCTGGGTAAGAGAAGAGGAGGAGAAAAGAATTGACAACCTTCTGAAAAAATACGGAGTCACAATTTCCGATTTGAAACTAGGAAGAGTGGATGAGAAAAAAGCACAAGAAATAGACAATGAGATGAAAAGGATAAGGGAGGATGTTCACAAGCAGTCTTCAGTAGAGCATGCCTCCCTGAGGGACGTATACATCAGGAACAAGGTAAATGAAAAGTTAGCAAAGAATGATAAATGGGACAGCGAGGAGCTGAGGGCTGTGGTTGGAGTGATTGATGGCTACCATATAATGGGCCACTACATGTTTTACAATAAAGACCCCATATGGGTTGATATGGCCAACCTTTACAAGAAAGAGCTTGCTTCATACAACCTTGATTACCAAGATCCTAGATGGCTGGATAAGGCGTGGTATGAAGCCCAGAAAAGAAACGACAGGATGTTCAAGGAATTCTTCTACGGGGCAATCGGGGCGAAATACCTTGAAGGGCATGTGAAGAAGATTTTCGAGTGGATGAACAACGATTTCATAGGGAAGGAAATCAAGGGAAAGCAGGAGCTTATAGATATTGCCAAAAATCTCAAGATAACATTCGAGACACCTGATGCGAGGGACCCCACCCATGCGGGCCTGTTCGTGCTCTGGCAGCAGAGGCAGATATACGTGGCCATAAAGAACATAAGGAAGAACCTCAAGACGGACAAGGTCTGGATGCTTGTGGATTTCGAGCACATGGCAACGCAGGGCGTGGACCCGATAAAGGACATGGAGGACATACTGAAGAAGATCCCTGATTTCGGGACCATTGCAATTGCAGTCCACGCGAACGCACCCAATCCCGGGCACGCGCACCTTCCTCTCGAACTGGGGGATGTGAGGGTTTACAAGCTGCTCTACTATCTTTACAAGACAGGTTTTGGGAAGGACAAGCTCTGTTACGTGATATACGAAAGGGGTGGTGGGGATGACCCCTTCAAGCAGTCAGTCGAAACGTTGCGCCATGTGATAACTTACATCCAGAAGAATGTGGATCCTGACCATCTCCCGCCTGAGTTCTTCGGTGTGAAGGGCGCGGTCGCAGGGAGCATAATCAGGCAGGGACAGATAGTGAGGGACCATGCATGGGAGCCGCTGAAGGACCTGCTGGAGATGCCTGAGGAAGAGTGGGGACTTCTTTCGAGTTCGGCTGTGAAGAAAGGCAAAGCGAAGGAATGGGAGAAGGCGAAGAACAGGTAGGGATTTATAATCTGGATGTGCTTATTAACAATTTTACTATAGTATTTTTATGAAGTGGAAGGAATCATTCAAGCAATCGCTAAAACCCAATAAAAGAAGGATGATTGTTTCTTTTTCTATTTCAATTATTACGTTTATGCTTGTATTACTGCTAAGGTCCAGCTCATATTATTACAATCCGTGGAGGATAATAGATGCTATGTTACTGCCTTTTGCGATAGTTTATGTTTTGAATCCGTTCAACTGGAGGAAAGTTTTTTGGAAACTCGATAAAGAAAAAATCGTTGTTTTTACCGTTTTTCTAATAATATCTATATATTTGTTATTGAACAGTGGGTGTGATGTCATTCTTGTTTCAGGTGCCGGCCATCAAGCCGTTTGCCAATGGCAAGCCTATGCACGCCTGTATTTGTTCCCGCTTTTTCTTCTTTATTTCGATGTCCCGCTGTTCAATGGCGCGTTCCTGATATATTTGTATTTCCTGTCTTGCTTGATTATGCATGTTTACAAAAAGATAAGAAATAATAAATCATGAGGCGAAATCATGCGCGGGTTCTGGTACATGCTCGAGGCCGTGATTGCGGGGATAATCATAATAGGGTTTGTTGCTGTGGTGAGCCGGACTTACATAAACCCCAGCCAGGAAGATTTTACTCTTCAGGCGTACAGCTCCCTGAAAAGCCTGGATGAGCAGGGGATTCTGAGGCCTTATGCGCAGGCAGGAGACTGGGGTTCCCTAAACTCCGAGGTCAGGATATACGGGAAGAACCACACGATTGAGATATGCGACCGCTCGGGCAATTGTGCAGGCCAGAAACCCCAGGGAGCGAACGTGTGGGCAGGGAGCTACATAATCTCGGGAGACCAGAACTACCAGCCCATGCAAATCAAGCTTTACTTATGGTGAACGTGAGAATGAAGGCGACTCTTGTCGCCTTCTTCTTAAAAATAGCAAGGTGAAGTGAATAAAACAAGCGAGAAGGAAGGAGCGGAGGAGAACAGGGAGAAGGAAAGGCCAGTTCTTCATACTCGGGGCTGTTCTGATGTGCATGGTTTTTTTCGTGGGGCTCCCGCTTTACGGCCCGCAGCTGCAGGCATACAGGAAAGAGTTGTCTTTTTTTTCGAACAATCTCGAAAAAGAGATGCCCAAAGCCTTGAATCTGGGGATTAAAGCGGGCTCGGGAACAGGGAGCCTTGCGGATTTCTCCCGCTTTGCAGGAAGCACGCTTTCAGGCCAAGGCGTGAAATTCCAGGCTTTATGGGTCGTGACAGAGCCTGAGCCTTCGGGTGTCCGGGTGACTGTGGGGAATTTCATGGGGCAGGACCAGGCTCTGAGCATAACCATAGACGGGATTCCCCAGAATCTTGATGTCCCTGACAATTCCACGGAGAGCAGATTTTTCTCCAGCTCGGACAGTTTCCAGATAAGCGTGCAGTTCCCGGGGCATTCAAAAATCAGCACATGGGTAAGGAACAAGGTGAATCTTTACGCGTTCACCGAGATGGCAAGGGGCAGCGATAGGGCAGTTGAGGAGATAGAGGCATGATTCTGGCGGAGAATGGCAGGGAAAGTCAGCGCCTCATGCCGTAATATTCCTCTGCCTCTGAAAGCTTCCTGTTCACCATTTCAAATTCCTTGCTGAGCATTTCATCTTCTGTCTCTGTTACAACAAGGGATGCGGATTCCGTTATTGTATGGTCGCCCAATTTTACAACATAGCTAAACTGATAAACTCCGCTCCTTGCGTTTTCGGGTATATTGAACATCACCTTAAACTTTGCGTCCGCCCCCTTTTCCGCGTAAACAGAGCTTGGGGAAACTGAGTACCATCTGACGGGCAGGCCTTTCACCGAGAGGGCTGCTTTCGAGGCTTCTTTCTTGTTCCTGAAGGAGATTTCCGCGGTTTTTTTCATGCCTCTCTTGATTATTACCCACTTTTCAAAATACCTGTCGTTTGTGAAGGCCTTTAGTGTTGATTTCAGTTTCTCTATGTCTTTCTTTACCCACTTAAGGTTGGTGCTGCCTTCTTCCATCTGGCTGTTAATGTTAAGCATGAGCCTCAGATTTTCTAGATTCTCCCTGATTTTCTTCTGCCTGTCGGACATTTCCCCTGCTTCGCGCTTTCTTCCGGCTGAAGAGCTAACTGCCGTGTGCATTCTCCAGAACACCAGCGCCAATATCAGCGCTCCTATCGCGACTGAAACTGCCATAATCATCCAGTAGTCAATGTATGATTCTGCTTTCCCCGCTGCTTTTTCTTCCGCCACCTTTATCATGCCGCTGCTTGTGGCGGTCTGGTTGCTGTACTCCAACCTTGCGTAGAACAGGTAGAAGCCGTATTCCAGATCTGCAGGTATTCTCACCTTTCTCTTCACAAGCTTCTGCTCATCCACCGCTATGGTTTCGTGATTGAGAATAATGTCCCTGCCACCGAAATCCCTGAGGGAGTAATAAAGGATTACGTCCACGGGCCTGATTTCCCCGAAATTGTACATGAGTATGTCGGCCTCGACTTCTTCTCCGCGAACAGCCACCAATGGCGTTTCTGGCAGGCTGACGTAAAGGTCAAACAGGCTTTTCCTGGGCTTGACCTCCATTATCAGCATGACTGATTTGGTTATGTTGCCAGCATTTATCATCAGCCTGCCTGTATATATCTCGGGGCTTGTGCCTTCCTTGGCTGTAAAAGCGACTGTAATTGTTTTGGATTCGCTCAGGTTCAGAACGAACGAATTCTCGCTTAGCATGACGCTTTTATCCATGTTTTCCACTGTTAGAAAGAAGTCAAGAGCAGTCTCTCCTGTGTTGTTTATTTTCAGATGATCCAGAATGGTTTCTCCCTGCTTTACGGATATTTTGAGAAATTCCCTGTCAAGAGTGAAATTTGCCTTTTTGATAGGCAAGACAGCTCCGCCTCCCTGGCCTCCCGGAGGTGCGGGAGCGCCTGGCACTACCTGAAAGTCCATGATTGAGGTGCAGTTTATGTTTCCTGAGGTATCATTCACGCATATGCCCCAATACATAATTCCGGAGAAAGAGGGGTTATTCCAAGTGAAATTGGACCATCCTGAATAGCCGCCCATCTTTAGAGGAGAGCCGTAAATGCCTGTCTGGTTTACCCATGCGCCAGTTTCGTTTGTGGCAAGCCATGCATAATCCAATGGAGCAGTTCCGGACCAGTAGGCAGAAAGGAGCATGGGATTTCCACTGATAATCTGGGACGCGCTTTGCCCCATGTAGCTATAGACAGGAGGTACAGAATTGATATTAAAAAAGCCGCTAATCACTTGAGAGGCTTTCCCGCTTATCATAAAAAAGCCCTGTATGATTGGGGGGAGGCTCACAAGAAGCAAAAGAAAAAGAAGCAGAATTAAAACTAAAAGGATCTTACTTGTTCTTCCTGGACGACTTGGTTTTATAGTAGACACCTGTTACCACTATTACTATTATAATAATGGCGATGATAATTATTATAGTTGAATAGTCAAAACCTGCTCCCGCAGGCGGGGCAATGTTCCTGATATCCTGGCTCCTCACATCAACAACCTTTACATTGAAGGGGGAGCCTCCTACAGTTGTCTTGACAATGGAGCCTGAAACCTGGCCCTCTGTGTAGGCCCCACAGCTTACACTCAGTGTCCCGGCATAGGTCTTTATTTCGGCGTTATTTGGAACTGTGACCGTCCCATACACATTTTTTATAGAGCCCGCATCCACTATAGCTTCCTTCTCCTCAAAGGCTACCTGGAGCGGATCCAACCCGCTGATTCCGTATGAGCAGAGCTGCTTCTCGCCTGAAGTGACTGCCTGTATCTCGAACACGAAGCCCGCTGTCTCGCCTTTCATGAGCTGCACATCATAGGGGACTGGCCTTGTAACGCCAAGAGCCCACACTGACTGGAAGCTGAGCAAGGCCCCTAAAACAATAGCCAAAGCAAGCCATGCACTTCCTTTTTTGAAATTCATTCTATACCTCAATGATATGAGCTTGAAACCTCAATCGAGTTTGTGTATGTGTCTTCAACCAGCCCGGTTGGGATGTAGATGTGCCAGTAAACTTCCATAGTTGCATTCTGGTTGGAGCAGGCCACGCTTGTGCATCTTACTAATCCTGATGCCGGTACAAAGGTGACCTGGACGCTACTGCTCTCGTTTATGAATTTCTCTGCCAGGTTGCCTGTGTCGTCAGGGCTGAGCGCGTCATCATCTATAATATAGTTGCTGCCTGATATATTTAATGTATTGCCGCTCGTTTGGCCTGTGAAGTTGGTCGCATTCCACTTTATGTCAAGGAATATGTTTCCTATGTTCTTTGTCTGATTATGGCCGGTCCCATTGTTCCACTGGGTAAGGGTGAGCGACCCCATGTTTACGGTTCCGCCTGTAGCGTAGGTGAAGGCAGAAAGCTCATTGTATGTCCAGTTCTTCACGTTTGCCGTGCTGTTAATCACGCCGTCATCTACAGTAACATTAATGGTCCATGTGCCGTTCAGCTCATAGAACTCCAAATTCGCCGGGCCTCCGCTCATGTTGCAGTATTTATTGCCGGCTCCCCACCGGCCGTCTGTGGAGTTGTACACAAGATTGGAAATCGTGTAGTTGGCAGTTGAAGAATCGCACATTACCACCCCGCTGCACAGATAAGCAGTCCCGTTTTCTGAGGTGAACGTGTTGCAGTTCCCGTTATCGTCCTACACCGTGACCTTGATTGTCACGGCCTTTGTTGTATCCTCTACGGGGTTGATAATGACGTCATTGGGGTCGTTTGTCGCATGCAGGCCGTTCATGTAAATCTCAAGAGCCACAGGCGGCGAGTTTCCTATTGTCAGCTGGCCTGTCCTTGTCAGATAGCCTGTAAATTGTGATTGGCTGAAGGCAAACACAGTCAGAACGAGAACCGCCAAAACTGCAACACTTAATTTGGTTCGCATGAAGTAACACCGCTAACTATTATCATTTATGAATTCGCAATTTTAAATACTTTTATGTCGTTATTTCTATCGTGTTCTGGTAATCCTGTTGTATGAAGCCTGCCGGCAGATAGGCCCTGAAGAACAGGTTCTTTGCTACTGCAGGCGCCAAATCCTGGAAAACCTGGACGTAATTGCTCGTGAGCTGCTGGTACGCTCCGTTAGCGGTTTCGTTATAAGTGGAATTGCTCACACCCACAATATAGCTGGACTGGGAAACGCCTGTGAAGTCGGTCCCCTTTATGCTTATATTCACCATCTGGTTGCCTGCATTTTTGATTTCAAGAGGGTAAGCGTTTGTTGAATTGACCGTCTGTTCGGGTATGCCTGTGAATGTGATGGTTGAAGTATTAACGCTTATGGAAGTAAGGGTGTTGTAGGTGAAATTTTCGGAAGTGAAGTTGCTTATCCCGGTTGTGAGGTTTATGTATACAGACACATTCCAGTCACCATCATTCCTCCAGTATTCCATGTTCCACTGCCTGAAGCAGTCGCAGGTTGCCCCGCAGTTCTGTATGGTTCCTGCGTACAGAAACACGGGATTGGAATAGCTGGTGGATGAATTGAATATTCTCACCTCGCATGCGTCAATGCTTGTCGAGTTGGTCACGGTTACTGTGACATTTGCTGTCTTGTTGGAGTCCTCAACAGGGTTTATTATTATGCCGGGATTCCCCTCATCCGGCTGTATCACTATGGATTCTATGGCTATTGTGCCTCCTTCAGAAGTGAGGTTTACCGTAACACACATAGACTCAGAAAGGTTCAGGTTCCCCGTGCTGTCGTTCGCATATACCCTTCCGCAGTACGTGGTCTGGTTGGTCACGGATGTGGAATTGTACCAGCAGTAGCCCCCGTCTATGGCCATGGTGGTGTTTGAGGTGCCGTTTATGTTCAAAAGGCATGTGTTCGGGGCCTCGCTTATGCTCACGTTCCAGTATATCCAGCTTTGGTTCTGGGTGAAGGAATTGTTGCTTACAGGCGAATTCCACGTTATGTTGGGCGGGGTTGTGTCTGACTGGACTGTCACATTCCTCACCTCTGTTATGTTCAGGTTCCCCGCCTCATCTATCGCGTAGGCTGTATAGTTGTACAGGCCGTCCGTCAGGTTGGTGAAGTTGTGGTAAAGCCTGTACAGGCCGGCGTTGTAGGAGGCGTTTATCTCCTCGGGGGAGAGGGCGCGGTTCCAGATGCGGACTTCGTCGATGGTGCCGTTCCAATACCACTGGTTATAACCTATATACAATGCATCCTGATAAGTTGAAGTGTCTGTATCCGCTACAGTATCTGAATCCACAAAGTTGCCATTTTGATATAAATATAATTTCGTGTCAGAAGAATTATAAACTCCTACAATATGTGTCCATTGGCCGACCGTACAAGTTCCACCATTCGAAAAAGTTTTTCCCGCTTTGAGTTGGACAAACCAGCCAGTTGAATATGTCCCCATTCTTAAACTAAGACTGCCAGTGTCAGTAAGACTAATTATCCCGTAACCGCTTGCACAAACATTCGATTTGACCCAAACGGATATCGAAAAGGGATTTGTCGGATTAGCTGTAAAATTCCAAGAAGGGCTGGTTTTTACAACTCGGTCACTCACTCCATCAAACTCCAGCCCCTTCCCATATTTCCCTGTGGTTAGATTGCTTGTTGAAAGGTTCCCCTCGAACGTCCCGAAGTTCCCGTAAGTGGAGTTGTCAAATACCCCGCTTGAATTGTAGAAGTCAAAGGACCAGTAACCCACAAGGGAGCGGTTCCAGTCGAAGAAGGCGCTTGTATTTGAGCTTGCGGAGATGGTGGTGTTAAGGTAGACCCAGTTGTTGTTTGTGACATTCCCGTCTGGTGGGGTGGGGGGTTTGTTTGGGGT